>JAPUKU010000252.1 GCA_027295505.1 Acidobacteriota bacterium | reverse complement strand
ACTTGGTGCGAACCTTTCAGTACTCCAACCGTGTGGAGCGCCTCGAGCAGGAGAACACCGGCCTTCGGGAGGCCAACACTCGCTTCGACGAGTCGCTGGCCGAGCTCAGCGATTACGTCACGGAGTTCGAGAACAAGTCTTACAAGTTTGCCCTGATGGCGGGTGTGGAGGATCTTCCGGGAAGGAGCGAGGCGGCGGGAGGATCCGGTTTCGGGGCAGCGCCCGTAGGGGCGCCGTCGGTAACCGAGCTCCGGAGCCAGCTGACGCAGTTACGGGAGCGCACGCAGGCGCTTCGCGGCAGCTACTCGGTGCTCGAGAAGGTGTACCAGGACCAGTCGCTGTTGCTGGCATCGACTCCGTCCATCTTGCCGATGAAGGGAATTCTGGGCCACGGTTTCGGATGGCGGCGCGATCCGTTCACGGGGCAGAGAGAGTTTCACAAGGGGATCGACATCTCGGCGCCCACGGGGCGTAAGGTGCTGGCTCCGGCGGATGGGATCGTGGTCAAGGTCTCACGGGTGCGCGGATACGGCCGGGTGATCTACCTGTCCCACGGCAGCGGGATCATGACGCGTTACGGCCATCTGAGCGAGTTCAACGTGAAGCTTGGCCAGAAGGTGAGCCGGGGGGGCGTGATCGGTTTCGTGGGGAGCACCGGCCGCAGCACGGGTCCGCACCTGCATTACGAGGTCGTGGTGCACAATCGGAAGGTGGACCCGATGAAGTACATCCTCGAAGACCTTCCGAGCTTCTGAACACCGGAGTGGGACGTTACGCCGCCCGGATCCCCATCTTCAACATCCACCCACATCGCTTTCGGAAGGTTCGGGACCCGCCGGGTTGAGCGAACCTTCGGCATTCGCCAGGATGTCGGATCGGAATCGCCACTAAGGGTCGCCGGGTGTGCGGGGCAGGAAGGTTCCGTCGTCGTAAAAGGTGAATCCACCACCGTCAAAATCTTCTTCGGTAAGCTGACGGATCAGCCGATAAGCAGCCTGCTTCGGATCCAGGGTGGGTCCGGACGGTCGGATCTGCTGGGCGGAGACGATGCGACCCCGCAGGAAGTTTCCGTCTGGATCGATGTCAGCGAGCAGGATAGGAGCCAGGCCGCGAATGCTGCCCACACTGATACCGTAGTAAGTCGCAAAATTCCCCAGGCTGTAGGCGATCAGGCGATTCCGGTGCAGTTCCATGGCTCTTGGAACGTGGGGCCCGTGCCCGATTACCAGATGCGCACCGGCTTCAATCATGGCGCGCGAAAACCTCACGACATGGCCACGAAGTTCCCCGTAGGCCATCTCCTCGGTGAAAGGAATGTGTGTAGCCTCCAGGCCCTCCGCACCTCCATGGAACGACACCAGGACGATGTCATGCACGCTCGCAAGCTCGCGCACACGCTCGGCGGCGGGTTCAATCTCTAGGAGCGAATGTGAGCCGACGGTTGTGGCGAAAGCGATCAGTGCGACCCGATGGCCGAGCACGTCCCAGATCGCCACGTCACCCTCGCGGCCGGAGTGATGAATGCCGGTCGAGGCGAGAGCCGCCATGGATGCGGCGCGTCCCTCTTCGCCGAAGTCACGGGAGTGGTTGTTGGCAAGGCTCATGACGTCGAAGCCTGCTTCTCTGAGGTACCTGGCATACCGCGAAGGCGAACGGAAGAGATAGCACATCTCCGAATCTTCACACTCTTTTCGTGGCTCGCCGCCGTCCATGAGGACGCCCTCCAGGTTGCCGAACGTGATGTCGGCTTGAATCAACGTGCTGGTCACACCCGAGAGGAATGAGACACCATCATCGTCCGGGAGGTGGTTCTCAGGGTAGTCGGTGCCCATCATGATATCGCCGACGGCGGCAATACTCAGAGGGCGCAGTGATCGCCCTGGCAAGGCAGTCGGTGGTGCCGCCTCCTGGGGTGGAAATGGCTCCGGAGCCGTCGTTCGATGCGGTGAAGAATCCGCAACGGCGGTTCCCACCGGCGTCTGGACGATCGGAGCTTTGCTCGCCGTGGTGCAGCCGACGCACAGCGCTACCGCGACCAGCAACCCTGGCCGGCCGGTCGCGAGGGTTCTCACCAAGGACATACCTTTCAGGGTCGGAGCTGGAGGTGTCTTTCTTGACACTCTTTGAAGGCCGGTGCTACCATTCGCGAGCTTCTGACCCTTTGGGTCATGAGGGGGAGCCTATGAAACAGAAGCGATCATATACCATCATGATCGTTCCGCACGCCAGAGCGGAATTTAAGAAATACACGATCAGTTCGAAGACCTTGATGGGCACCGCTCTGCTGGCGGTGTTCCTGGGATTGTGCGGCGTCCTGCTGCCGTACTATCTGGTGCAAACCCTTCAGTACTCCATCCGTGTGGAGCGCCTCGAGCAGGAAAACACCGGGCTTCGGGAGGCCAACACCCGCTTCGACGAGTCGCTGGCCGAGCTCAGCGATTACGTCACGGAGTTCGAGAACAAGTCTTACAAGTTTGCCCTGATGGCGGGTGTGGAGGAGCTTCCGGGAA
>JAPUKU010000251.1 GCA_027295505.1 Acidobacteriota bacterium | reverse complement strand
TGTGAGGTTAATGTCCCGAAGGGCAAACACGCTCAGGCTTTTGAACAGAGCCCCGGGTTGATCCGAGAGTGCGAACACCAGTGACGTCTTATCCTGGCGGCCCAGGGGGCGGCCCGCGCTCGTGAGGGCAAAGAAGCGTGTGAAGTTCTCGGGATTATCTTCGATCCTGTCCGCCAGGACCGACATGCGGTAGTGGCGCGCTGCTTCCAGACCGGCGATGGCCGCCATGTCACGAGCGCCTTCTTCGCGGATCAGACGCGCCGCGCCAGCCGTGTCGTGGACAATAACGGTCTTCCAGGAACGACTGCGCAGGAACGTGCGGCACTGGTCGAGCGCCACCGGATGGGAAAGAACCCGCCGGACCTGGCGGCGGGTGACCCCAGGCAGGGCCAGTAGGCGATGCCGGATTCGGTACTGGACCTCCCCCACGATCTTCAGGGAGCGTTCCAGAAGGAGGTCGTAATTGCGGTGGATTGAGCCCGCCAGCGTGTTTTCGATCGGAATGAGGGCGTAGCCGGCCCGCCTCCTCTCCACGGCATCAAAGACCGCCTCGAAGGTGGCACAGGGCACAGGCTGGATCCGGCTTCCCAGGAGCTTTCGAGCAGCGCCCTCGCTATAGGCGCCCAGCTCTCCCTGGAAGGCGACACGTACTCGACTCCGGCTTGCGGTCCGCGGGCTCATGTTACACCCCCACCGGAGCGTTCCACCGCGCCGTACAACCGTGCGGTCTGGGTATCGTGGCGGGGCTATTTGCTTCCGTGCAGGTGAAAAAATTGTACCATCCACCCTGCACAAGGTCAATGGTGCCAAAGCTTTGCAAAGCAACACTCCGTGCCGCCGGCCCTCTGCTAGAATGCTGTGAATGAACCAGTTGGCGCGATTTGCAGGGATTCTGACTCTCACCGGCGCCGGTCTGATTAGCATCTCGAGTGGCCCGGGTGTGCTGGCGGAGTCTGGAGGCTCCGAAGCCCGGGAGGACGCCGATCCCGTCCCTGAGCGCCTCACCCATGAGATGGCGGACGCCATGCGGGCCGAGCAAGTCGAGCTGGAGAAGCTCCTCGCCGCTCTGGCCCTGCGGGCCGAAACGTACGAAGCCAGTCAGCTGCGGTTTGTATGTGAGGAGACGCTCATACGCTCTTCTTTTAAGACCGGCTCCGGGCGCCTCAGCGATCAGGATGTGGGCCGGTTCGATTACCTGCTCGGCCGCACGTCTTCGGGGGAGATTGTCGAACGGCGACGGCCGCTGGAGAAGAAAGGATCCTCTCGTTGGAAAGATCTGAAGCTCAGTCATCCGCAACCGTACCGCTGGACATTGCTGTTCTCACGCCACAATCAGCAGCTCTTCAACTATCGTCTTGCCGGGCAGGAGGTCGTGCACTTCCGTCTTGTCACCGTCATCGAGTTCGATGCCATCCTTCCGTTCACGGACGGGACCGACATCACCCAATGGAGCGGCACTGCCTATATTGACGCCGAATCCCTCGATGTCCTCAGGGTCGAAGCCGCTCCCCCGGGTCAGCAGATCCGGCTGGAGGCTGCCACGCGCGACTACCACCAGGCCTTTCGTCTGATGGGCATTCCTCTGCGACGCCGTCCGAGAGTCCACGTGCACGAAGTCGATCTCACCTACCAGAAAGATGGCCTGCGCCTGCCAACCCTGGTCATGACGCAGCTCTATACCACCACCAACATCGAAGAGCGCTCGCTTCACAAGCAGGTGATGCAGATCTTCACCGATTACCAGCTGTTCCAGGTCGAAACGGACGAGAAGCTTCGCGAGATCCGTGACTCGGCGAACCCCTGATCCGGCTCTCGGCCGCCGTCAGAAGTGCTCCCACCGTCTGGTGTGCAGGCGCGGGTCTTCCCGCCTTCCGCAGCACACGAAGTGTGTGCAGGTAGAGCGCATCAGTCTCGAGTCGACGCCCCGCCTCCAGGTCCTGGAGCATTGAAGTGCGCAGGTCGGTGAGGTCCTGGCTCAGACCGATCTGCTCCTCTGCCACCTCCGGGGGGATGATCACGCCCTGCGATCGTGCCGCTTCGATGACTTCTTCGATCAGAACCTTGCACAGGGCGCGCCCCTCGGGGTCTGTAGCCAGCGCCGCAGGAGAGCACCGGCTCAGAGCCGTGGGTCCGTTGAAGGCCGCATTCCAGGCCAGCTTCTTCCACATCTCCAGCTCGATTCGATCGGCGATGCATGCGGGGATTCCCGCTTCCTCGAGATCCTTCACCACTTCCGCGCAGCGCGCGCCCGGGGGGGCGTCCATTTCGCCCACCATCAGGCGCCCGAGACCCGTGTGCACGATCATACCGGGTGCGGTCCGTTCGGCCCCCAGGTAAGCGATTCCGGCCAGGACCCGGTCTCTGCCGAGAGCCCGAATCGCTTCGTAAGGCGCTCCCATCCCGTTCTGGAGGGTGATCGAAAACCCATTCAGCCCCGGAGCCTGCCGAACCGCCTCGAGCGCCGAGGAAAGATCGTGGTTCTTCACGGTGATGAGAACGGTGTCACACCCCGTGAGAATCTCGGGAGTCTCTCCTGCCTCAACCGGCTGGGTGTATTGCCTTCCTCCGGTCGTGACCCTGAGCCCATTGGAGCGGAGGGCCTCCGCCGTTTCACCGCGTACCAGGTAACGGACCTGCTGTCCGGATTGGGCCAGGCGGAAACCGAAGTACCCCCCAACCGCACCGGCACCGATAATTCCCCAGATTCGTGCCATCTATCCCCTCGCCAGGCCCAAAAAACAACGGCCCGGGTCCCATCCGGGTCCCGGGCCGTCCTCAGTCTCTTAAGTGGGCCTCAGTCCTCGATGGAGAACAACACCTTTTGCCCACGGAATATCTGCGGCTGCAGGATTTCGATGGTGGCATTACCGTTCGAAGCAATCTGAACCGTGTAGTCGACCCCCGGCTTGAAGTGCTTCGGCAGCATGGCCACCTTGTCAATCTTCTCGAGCCCGAAGTCTGCGGGAACGAAAGTGATCGCGGTTGAGGCCCGGAGATCCAGGTACTCGTTGTATTCCACGCCCTTGATATCCTTGAGTCGGTTGAACCAGCCCTCGACCCGCTTGTCCTTCAGGTCCGCTTCCGTGCTCGCGTAGTAGAACATCGAATTGTTGATGCGCTCGATCTCGCTCTCCCGGACCTGGGCAATCTTCTGCTGTTCGTCGCGCTCGGTGGTGACCTGAGCAATTTGCTTCTCGAGATTGCCACGCCGCGCTTCGAGATCCTGCACGCTTACCTCGAGGCTCAGAATTTCTCCCTCGAGCGCCAGCTTGCGGTCCTCCAGGCCCGCCACCATGGCCACAGCCTCATCCCGCTCGCTGATCATGCGCCGGCGCTTGGCCCACTGCACGGCGAGGGGATTGTGCTTGGAGTCGCCGCGATGGACCCAGGAAGCGAAGAGGTCCGTCTCGGCCTGGTAAAAAAGCCAAACCTTGTAGCCGGGGAGAATGTCGTCGTCCAGATTGATCTGCCGGATTTTCTCGGTGGCCTCCTCTTCCGACATGCCATGCTTCTCGGCCAGATACTTTATGGCGATCCGGTAGTGGGTGTCCCCCTTGGCAACGGTTACGGTGTCGCGCGGCAGGCGCTCCTCGAGGCTGGCGATGCGCTCCTGGTAGTCCTGAATGCGGTCGCGGTCGACGATGATCTGTGACAGCAGTCCTCGATAGGAGACGTTCTGCTCCTCTTCAAAGAGCTTGTTGAGAACTCCCTGCTCCTTGGCGCTCAGGGGCTCCTCGAAGATCTCGGCAAAATACACCTTACGCTCATTGCCGGTACGGGTGTCGTTCCAGGCGCGGATGCGCTCCAGGACCTGCTCGGTCCGGTGGTCGATTTTACTGCGTGCCTCAGTCAATTCGGCCAGCACCTCCTCCGGGGTCTCCGGCAGAGGGAGTTCCGTCAGATCAGGTTCCGCGCACCCGGACAGAAAGAGTACGAAACCCAGAGCCAGCGCTGTTAGCGCCAGCAGCTTCAGGAGCGACTTATCCATTGTTTCCTCCGTGCGTTTCATTGTGATTGCACCCCTCATCGATAGATTTTCCGCAGATTCGGGAATTCCAAAATTTCAAAAGTGCCCTAATTATACGCGCCGCATCGGGCCAGTCAACGCGAAACTCAGAGCCCCGTCAGGATGAGGTTATTCATTTAATCCTATAAATCTAATGGAGTTACAGCCCAGGCGCAGGTGGGGGGAGTCCCGGGGCGGGAGGAGAAAAATGGGGTGGGTGCTCCGTGGAGCGCCCACCCTACGAAGTGCCGGCCCCGATCAGGACGCGCCAATCGCTTCGGCCACCCAGCCGACGCCCAGCTCGTGGAGCTTGCTGTGAGTCGGACGGGCGTTCTTGTCCCAGCCGGCGATCTCATAATAATCCTGCACAGCGCGATCGAACACCTTGCGGTCGATGGCGGACCCCGCGGTCGGCCCCTTGCCCTTGAGCGGCTCATGGATCTTCTTCGGCAGGACGTTGTCCTGGTGTCCGAGACCCTCACGGGAGTTGAATGCCTGCATCATGGCAATGCGGCGCTCGCCGAGCTTCAGCAGTTCGTCGATCGTCGTGTCCCAGCCGGTCACAGCATTGACCAGCTCGACAATCTGGTTCGGACCGTAGAGCTGCCAGGCAGGGCCGAACACGAACTGGCAGAGGTTCACGCTGTCGAGCACGCTGTACAGAGACTGGGTGCGGTAGGCGTAGTGAACCTTGTCGCGGCTGAAGTCCTTGACCGGCAGCGGTTTCGTGAGCCCGATTTCTGAGAGCTTCTGCTTCTCGGACGCTGAAGACGCCGGATCGATCGACGGATCATGCTCCGATGACTGGTGGTCCGCTCCGAAAGCGTTGACCGCGTAGATGAGGGCCAGGGAGGTCTTGGCCTGAGGCATGTGTGCCGGCATGTCCTGTCCCTTGACGCCGATACACAGATCCTCGGAGCCCTTGCCCACCTTGGCAGCGGCGCGCTTCGAGCCCTCGGCCAGGAGATCACCGATGCCCTCGCGCCTGGCGATCTTGTTGACCAGGGCCACCATGGCTTTTGCGTTGCCGAATTTGGCGTCAATGCCGTCCAGATCGTCCTTGCTCAGCATGCCGCGTTCGTAACACTCCATGGCCCATGCCACGCTGGTGCCGGTCTGGATGGTGTCCAGCCCGTACATGTTGCAGATCTGGTTGGCCTCAGCGATGGCTGCCAGGTCCTTGATCCCGCAATACGACCCGTGTGTGGCAATAGTTTCGTACTCCGGGCCGCCGTAGAGGGCCTCGGCCTTGTAGCCACGCTCGTCCACTTCGACCACCCTCTTGCAGCGGACGCCGCAGGCATAGCAGGTGTCACGATCCTTGAGGATTGTCTCGGTCATGGTCTCGCCGGAGATCTTTTCGTAGTCCTCGTACTGGCCTTCGTTGTAGTTACGGGTCGGCAGGCCGCCGTCCTGCTGCTGGTACGAGAGCACGCCGCAGGTGCCGTTAATGTGTAGATCCCAGACGGCCGGATTTTCCTTGGTGTTGGTGGCTCCGAACTTGGCGAGCTCGCGTATCCGGTCCATGTGGGCGGGCTTCAGCTTGGGCTTGCCCCGTACGACGACGGCCTTGAGGTTCTTGGAGCCCATGACGGCGCCCATTCCAGTGCGCCCGTTGGCCCGGTTGGACATGTTCATGATGGCGGCATAACGCACCATCTTCTCTCCCGCCGGGCCAATCTGGGCGATCTCGATCTTTTTGTCACCCAGCTCTTCCTTGAGGGCCTGCTCCACATCGCCGGTCACCTTGCCCCAGAGCTTGGAGGCATCGCGTAGCTCTACCTCGCCTTGCTTAATCCACAGGTAGACAGGCTTTGGCGACTTGCCCTTGAGAATGATGGCGTCGTAGCCGGCCGCCTTCATCTCGGCGGGAAAGAAGCCCCCGCACTGGGAATCGCCGGCACCGCCTGACATTGGTGACTTGGCCGAGGCGGTCATGCGGCTCTGTCCCGAGACCGGCACGCCTGTGACGATACTGGTCGACAGGCACAGCACGTTGTCTGGCCCCAGAGGATCGGCTCCCTTGGGGATGAGCTTGAGCGCGTAATACATGTTGAGCGCGCTGCCGCCCATGTAGGTGCGATAGAACTTCTCGTCCGGTGTCTCGACCTCCCACTTACCTTTGGTGAGGTCGACAATGAGGATCTTACCGTTATAGCCGTTAGGCATGAAACTCCTCCCCTGTTCTGTCCTTCAGATCTTTCTAGGTTTCAGGATACCGGGAGCGATTATATCTCGTGTTTGCGCGCACTTCAATGGTCTGTCGCCCCGCCGTGCACGGGTGGAAACAGGTTGACGTGGTCCCCGTCCTCGAGGGTTTTATCGGGCTTTTCGAAGCAATCGTTCACCGCCAGCAGGGGCTGGTAGCCGAGCTGGGCGAACCCGGGGAAGCGCTCTCCGATCGGGGCGACCACATCCCCCACACAGCTACCCTCCGGCAGGTCAATCTCGACGGGCTCCCGCGAAAAACGCTGCCGGAACGAACCGAAGAACTTGATCTTGATCTTCAACCGCTCCCTCCGTGTGCAGCAGTATACCTCAGGCCATGAGCGGCCAGACTGGACCTGTCACAGGATGGGTGACGACGGGGCTGCGGTATAATCCGCGCACAGAGTGGCCAGAACCGCATCGCCAATAGGAAACCGGTTGGCATCGCTTGTGTCCACCGGATAGGAGGAATGGATGAGCGGATTGTTGGAGGAGAAAACAGCCCTGGTGCTTGGCGTGGCCAACAAGCGGAGCATCGCCTGGTCGATTTCACAGGCGCTGGCGGGGGCAGGGGCCACGCTGGCTTTCACGTACCAGAGCGAGCGACTGGAACAGAACGTTCGCGAGCTCGCGTCGAGCGTGCGATCGCCGCTGGTGTTGCCGTGCGACGTCTCGAAGGACGACGAGATGGATCGCCTCTTTTCCGCCGTGGACAAGGAGTTCAATGGCCTCGACATCCTCGTGCACTGTGTCGCCTTCGCGCAACGCCCGGACCTCGAAGGAGAGTACCTGGCTACATCGCGGGAGGGGTTCCGAATCGCCCAGGACATCAGCGCGTTCTCGCTGGTTGCGCTGGCGCGCAGAGCCGCGCCGCTGATGACCAGACGCGGCGGAGGATCGATCCTGGCCCTGACCTACCTCGGCTCCGAGCGGGTGATCCCGAAATACAACGTCATGGGGGTGGCCAAGGCTTCCCTGGAGGCCAGCATCCGATACCTTGCCAACGATCTTGGCCAGCGAAAGATCCGGGTCAATGGGATCTCGGCTGGCCCCATCAGCACGCTCGCGGCCCGTGGCATTCCGGGCTTCACCAAGATGCTCGAGCACGTCCGGGGAAAAGCTCCCCTGCGCCGCAACACGGATCCCGCCGAGGTGGGGGATGCCGGTCTCTTCCTGTGCTCCGCCATGGCGCGCGGCATCACCGGTGAAGTGATCTTCGTCGACTGTGGCTACCACATCATGGGAATGTGATCCTGGCCTCTGAGCGAGCGGCTCGCGGCAGGACCGCCCGTAGGTTTTTCAAAGCTCGAGGGATGAGGTTCCCGGACGCGGGCCCGTGGTGAGGCCTCAGGTCGGATCCTTGGGGGGCGGCGGGCGCTTCAGCCTTTGCATCGTTCTCCAAACCCAGAGGGAGACAACGACGAGCAGGGCGGCTCCGATCGTCGCGTAAATCACCATCTCCCACAACACCCCGCCGGCCTCTTCCCAGCGCAGCCCCCGTAAGGCAAGGTAGCCAACTCCAAGGATCGCCAGCGCAACCCCGGCGCCGATCCCCATTAAAAGCTTGATGTCGCGTAGAAATCGATTCTCGGTCCCAGACATGCACCTATTTTAGTAGCTTCCCGGACGAGCTCTACCCCCAATGCTAAACTCCGCACTTCATGTCTCGAGCGGAGGCTCCGCGATCCGGCTTGCGCCAGGGCCTGACGGTCCTGACGCTTGGCGGCACCATCTTCATTTTCATCTCCTCCGGGCCGTTTGGCCTGGAGGCGATGGTGCGCGAGGGGGGCCCCGGCATTGCGCCCCTCATGCTCGTAGTGGCGCTACTGTTCTGGGGGCTGTCTCACTCCCTTGTCGCTAGCGAACTCTCCAGCGCTATTCCGGTTGAGGGTGGGTTCTTCCGCTGGATCGGCATGGCGTTCGGTGAGTTCTGGGGGTTTCAGAGCGCCTGGTGGTACTGGATAAAGATGCTTTGTGACACAGCAATTTACCCTATTTTATTCAGTGAATACTTAAAGTTTTGGTATCCCGAGATGGAGACGTGGCAGACCCGCACCGTACGGGTCGTGCTGATCTGGACGTTCGTGATCATCAACTTGCTGGGGATCCGGACAGGGGGACGTCTGGCCGTGCTTCTGACGATCTTCATCCTCGCCCCCTTCGTGATGTTCGTGTTTCTGGGGGTGCCGTTTCTGAGTCTGGAGGCGTATCGGCCCTTCGCCACTGAGGGCAAGAATGTGTCGGACGCCATGGGATTCGGTCTTCTCTTCGGCCTGTGGTGCTACAACACTCTCGACTCGGTATCGATCGTGGCCGGTGAGGTCGAGGCCCCCAGGAAGACGTACGTGAGGGCATATGCACTGGCGGTCCCGCTCAGCCTGCTGACCTATCTCATCCCAATCCTGATTGGTGTATCGGTCGACCCGAACACGGCCGGCTGGCGCGATTTCCATTTCACGGCGCTGGGTTTTCAGCTCGGAGGAGTCTGGCTCGGGACCTGGCTCGCAATCGCGGCGCTGGCGAGCAACGTGGCAATCTTCCACGGAGCCCTCATGGTGAATACCCGCGTCCCGATGGTCCTGGCGGATCGGAAACAATTCTTTACTGTGTTTTCGAAGCTCAGCGC
>JAPUKU010000250.1 GCA_027295505.1 Acidobacteriota bacterium | reverse complement strand
TTGGCAGTGGCACCGGACGACTTCTTTCCGGACCCCGCGGCCTTGGCGGTGGCACCGGTCGCCTTCTTTCCGGACTCCGCGGCCTTGGCGGTAGTGCCGGTCGGCTTCTTTTCGGACTCCACGGCCTTGGCTTGTGCCTCGGCGCCGGGCTTTGCTGCAACCCTGGGCTTGGTCTTGCCCTTGGGCACCGGCTTTGCCTGGGAGGAGATGAGCGGGCGGCGCCGGCCTCCCGCGAGCGCTTGCTCGCGGGCCTTGCGACGCGCTTCTCTCTTGGCGGCCCGCCGGGACTCGATCTCGGCGGCCACAGCTTTGGTGGCCTCGTAGCGCTTCTGGAAGCGCTCCACGCGGCCCGCCGTGTCGATCAACTTCTGGCGGCCGGTGAAGAATGGGTGGCAGGCCGAGCAGATCTCTATGCGCAGATCCTTAGTCGTGGAGCGAGTCTGGAACGCGTTCCCGCAGGCGCAGGTCACCGCGACATCGTAGTACTTGGGGTGAATGCCTTCTTTCATACTTGCTCCTGGACAGGCGAACCCGGGGGGCCGAACCTCTCCTGCAAACTGATTATTATACGGGACTCTTGGGGGTGTTGGAAGAGGGGGGGGTCTACTTGCCGGCGCCGCTCATGGAGTTCATGAACTCCTCATTAGACTTGGTACGGGACATCTTGTCGATCAATAGCTCCATGGCCTCCGTGGGCGAAAGCTGGCTGAGCACCTTGCGGAGAACCCAGGTGCGGTCGAGCTCCTTTTTCTCCAGCAGCAGCTCTTCTTTGCGCGTGCCCGACCTGCCCAGATCGATGGCCGGGAAGATCCTCCGGTCGGCCAGCTTGCGGTCCAGGTTAATCTCCATGTTGCCGGTTCCCTTGAACTCCTCGAAGATCACGTCGTCCATGCGGCTTCCCGTGTCGATCAGGGCCGTGGCCACGATCGTTAGGCTGCCCCCATCCTCGATGTTGCGCGCCGCGCCGAAGAACCGCTTCGGCCTCTGCAGGGCGTTGGCGTCCACACCGCCGGACAGCACCTTGCCGCTCGGCGGCACGATGGTGTTGTAGGCGCGCGCCAGGCGCGTAATGCTGTCGAGAAGGATCACCACGTCACGCCGGTGCTCGACCAGGCGTTTGGCCTTCTCGAGCACCATTTCGGCCACCTGCACATGGCGGCTGGCCGGCTCTTCAAATGTGGAAGAGAGGACCTCGCCCTGGACCGAGCGCTCCATGTCGGTGACTTCCTCGGGGCGCTCGTCGATGAGCAGCACGATGAGCGCCACTTCAGGGTGGTTGGTGCTGATGCTGTTGGCAATTGCCTGCAGGAGCATCGTCTTTCCGGTTCGCGGCGGGGCCACGATGAGACCGCGCTGGCCCTTGCCAATCGGCGTTAGGATGTCCATGATGCGCGCCGAGACATTGTCGTGTACCGTCTCGAGCTTGAGGCGCTCCTGCGGATACAGAGGCGTCAGGTTGTCAAAGAACACTTTCTCGCGCGCCGCCTCCGGCGACTCGAAGTTGACCGCCTCGACCTTGATGAGCGCGAAGTAACGCTCCCCCTCCTTGGGGGGGCGCACCTGCCCGGAGATGGTGTCTCCGGTGTGCAGGTCGAAGCGCCGGATCTGGGACGGCGATACGTAGATGTCGTCGGGGCCCGGCAGGTAGTTGTACTCCGGGGCGCGCAGGAAGCCGTAGCCGTCCGGCAGCACCTCGAGCACACCCTCCGAAAAGATCAGACCTTCTTTTTCGGTTTGCGCCTGCAGGATCTTGAAGATCAGCTCCTGCTTACGCATGCCAGCCGCCCCCTCCACTTCCAGGGTGCGGGCGATCTCCACCAGGCCGGAGATGACCTTTTCCTTGAGCGTCTTGATGTCGAGCCGGGGCCCCCGCCCTCGGCGCTAGCTGTGGCGGTCGCGGTGGCCGTGGCGGCTATCTCCGCAGCCTCAGTGGCCGCCTCGTCCACGCCGGGCAGTCCAGCCGGGGCCTGCTGCTGCTGGGAGCGGCCGTTTAAACGGCCGTCAGAGTTACTGCCGCCGCGGCGCCTATTCTGGTAGCCCTGGCGGCCGTGACGGCCCTCGCGGTTGCCATCGAAGTTGCCGCCCCGCCGGTGCTGGCCGCCGCCATGACGCTGGCCACGGTGCTCGCCGTTGCGGCGCTGGGATCCCTCGCGTCCGCCGCCTCCCTGGTGGCCGCTGCCGTAGGATCGCTGCGGCCGTCCCTGAGGGTTCGATGCCGATCGGTTGTTAAAGCGCTCGTCTGCCATGCCTACTCCTCAGTGCAACTGCGTGAATTCCACGCGCCCGCCGCGGCGACACGCACAGCGGAAGGACGACCCGCCCAGCAAACTGTTGCTGGAAACAGAGCGATTATGAAGGTCCACGGTCAATGGGCCACGGAAGAATCCGAAATGTCCTTGTCGATCCCCTTGTCGTAGCCTTCCTTGAGAGTCGAAGGTGGAGGAATCTCTCGCTCCAGGGCAATCTTCAGAACTTCATCCATCGTCTCCACGAGGTGGAATTCGAGTTGCTTCTGGATTTCCTGCGGGATTTCAGTGAGATCCTTCTCGTTCTCGCGCGGAAGGATGATTGTCTTGATGCCCACGCGGTGGGCGGCCAGGACTTTCTCCTTCACTCCGCCGATGGGGAGCACCTTTCCGCGTAGCGTGATCTCTCCCGTCATGGCAACGTCGTGGCGCACGGGGATGCGCGTCAGAAGCGAGGTGAGCGTCGTGGCCATGGTGATTCCTGCGGAGGGGCCGTCCTTGGGGATGGCTCCCTCGGGCACGTGGATATGCACGTCGTACTTGCGATGGAAGAGCGGGTCAATTCCAAAATCGGCCACGCGGGAGCGCACGAACGTAAGCGCCGCCTGGGCCGACTCCTGCATGACGTCTCCCAGCTTGCCGGTGAGGGTCAGAGTGCCTTTGCCGCGCACGAGCGAGGCCTCGGTGGTAAGGATCTCGCCTCCCACCTCGGTCCAGGCCAGGCCGGTGGCGATGCCGACCTCGTTCTTTTTCTCCGATTCAGGCTTGCGGTAGCGGGGCACACCCAGGAAGTCGGTCAGCATCTCCGGCGTTAACACCACCGACTTGAAAGCCTTGTCCTCCTTGACGTACTTGCGAGCCACCTTGCGGCACAGCGAGGCGAGCTCGCGCTCAAGGTTGCGCACCCCGGCCTCCCTCGTATACAGCTCGATGATGCCGGCGAGCGACTCCTCGGCAAACGACAGGTGTTCCAGCTTGAGGCCGTGTGCCTTGAGCTGCTTCTTGACCAGGAACTTCTCGGCGATGTTGATCTTCTCGTTAAGCGTGTAGCCCGCCAGCCGCAGGACCTCCATGCGGTCCTTGAGGGCCGGCGGGATGGTGTGAATGACGTTCGCGGTGGCGATGAACATTACCGATGAGAGGTCGAACTCGGTGTCGAGGTAATGGTCCAGGAAGCTGTGGTTCTGCTCCGGATCGAGAACCTCGAGGAGGGCCGATGACGGATCGCCCCGGAAGTCCATGCTCATCTTGTCGACTTCGTCGAGCAGGAACACCGGGTTGCGGCTTCCGGCCTTGCGCATCATCTGGATGATTTGGCCCGGGAAGGCGCCGATATAGGTTCGCCGGTGGCCACGAATCTCGGCCTCGTCCCGCACACCGCCCAGCGACAGGCGCACGAACTTGCGGCCCGTGGCCCGTGCGATCGACTTCGCCAGTGAGGTCTTTCCGACTCCCGGCGGACCCACGAAACACAGAATGGAACCACGCATCTCCTTGACCAGGCGGCGCACCGCCAGGAACTCCAGAATGCGCTCCTTGATCTTCTCCAGACCGAAGTGATCCTCGTTGAGGATCCTCTCGGCGTTGTCAATGTCCCGTAGCTCCCGGGTTTTCTTGGTCCAGGGAACGGCGATGAGCCACTCGAGGTAGTTGCGCGATACGGTGGCCTCGGCGGAAACCGGCGGCATGACCTCCAGGCGCTTGAGCTCCTGTGTCGCCTTTTCCTTGGCGTCCTTAGGCATCTGCGCCTTATCGATCTTGGTCTTGAATTCCTCGACCTCGTTGCTGCGATCGTCCTTGCGTCCCATCTCCTGCTGGATGGCCTTCATCTTCTCGCTCAGGTAATACTCCTTCTGAGCTTTCTCCATCTGCTTGCGCACCCGGTTCTGGATGCGCCGGTCGACCTTTAGCTTCTCGGTCTCATTCTCCATGAGGTCCATGATGGCCTTGAGCCGATCCTCAACGTTCTCGTTCTCAAGCAGGTTCTGTTTGTCCTCGGCGCTGATCTGCAGGTGCGCCGACACCGTGTCAGTGAGCCGGCCCGGGTCGGAAACTCGCACGGTTGAGATCATCGTCTCGTAGGGCAGGTTGGGGCTGAGCTTGACATACTTCTCGAAGAGCGAGACTGCCCTGCTCATCTTGGCCTCGATCTCGGGCGTTGTCTCCACCTTCTGATCGATGATCTGAAGGACGGCGTTCATGTAGCCGTCGGTATCGGTAATCTCGACGACACGGGCCCTGGCCAAGCCCTCGACCAGGACCTTGATGTTGCCGTTGGGCAGCTTGAGGCTCTGGATGATATTGGCGATGGTGCCCACCGAGTGGATGTCATCCGCGGTGGGGTTGTCCACCTTAGCGTCGCGCTGCAGCGACAGGAACAGGCGCTTGCCGCCTTCAAGAGCGCGCTCGACGGCTAAGAGCGAGCTCTTGCGGCCCACTACAAAGGGCACCATGGTGTACGGGAACACGACGACATCGCGAAGGGGAACCAGGGGGAGGTTCTCCTTCTGGTCAGGCTTGGGGGAGAAGGGGGTCTTGAATTCGCTCATGAAGGTTCGGTTACCTCGCGTCGCAGGACGGCTATGGAGTGGAGGATTTCCGTAAACAGGGTTATGCCGGGAGCAGCCTAGACTGCTTTTTGCAGGACGGTAATCGGTTCTACCTTGTTCTCGACCACTTCCCGGGTGATGACGCACTCTGTGATGTTCTTCTGAGAAGGCAGCTGGTACATGATGTCCAGCATGAGGTCCTCGAGGATCATGCGCAGCCCGCGGGCGCCGATCTTGCGCTCGATGGCGAGTTTCGCGATGGCCTTGAGTGCATCATCCGTAAATCGCAGGGCTACGTCTTCGTATTCAAAAATGCGCTCGTACTGTTTGGTCAGAGAGTTCTTGGGTTCCAGCAGGACCCGCACCAGCTCCTCCTTGCCGAGCTCACCCAGTGTGGCCACCACCGGCAGCCGGCCCACGAATTCTGGGATGAGCCCGAAGCGGATGAGATCGATTGGCTGGACCAGTTCGAGCACCTCTATCATACGACGATCCTTCTTGCCGCGCACGTTCGCCTTAAAACCCATGGTTTTTTGGCCGGTGCGCTGCTCGATGACCTTCTCGAGGCCCACGAACGCTCCGCCGCAGATAAAGAGAATGTTGGTCGTGTCGACCGGAATGAACTCCTGGTGCGGGTGCTTGCGCCCGCCCTGGGGAGGTACGTTGGCCACCGTGCCCTCGAGGATCTTGAGGAGGGCCTGCTGGACGCCTTCTCCGGAGACATCGCGGGTGATGGAGGGATTCTCGCCCTTGCGACTGATCTTGTCGACCTCGTCGATATAGATGATACCGCGCTGCGCCTTCTCGACGTCATTTCCAGCGGCCTGCAGGAGCTTGAGGATGATGTTCTCGACATCCTCTCCCACGTACCCTGCCTCGGTCAGCGTGGTGGCGTCCACGATCGTGAACGGCACGCTCAGCATGCGGGCCAGAGTCTGGGCCAGCAGGGTCTTGCCGCTGCCGGTGGGGCCGATGAGCAGGATGTTGCTCTTGTGGAGCTCGACCTCTCCCTTGCGCTTGCAGATCTCGTTGCGCTTGTAGTGGTTGTAGACCGCGACCGCCAGCTTCTTCTTGGCCTTCTCCTGGCCGACCACGTACCCATCGAGGAACTCCTTGATCTCGACAGGTGCCAGGAGCTTCGTGCTCCCCTTCTGTTCTTCGGGCTCGCGCTCCTCGGCAATGATGTCGAGGCAGATATCCACGCACTCGTCGCAGATATAGACCGTGGGGCCTGCGATCAGCTTCTTGACGTCGCGCTGGTTCTTGTTACAGAAGGAGCAACGCAGGACGTCGCTGTCACTTTTCTTTCTCGCCATCTCGGACGGACCTCACTTGCGACTCGTAATCACCTGGTCCAGCAGGCCGTACTCCTTGGCCTGCGCCGGACCCATGATGAAATCCCGGTCGGTGTCACGCTCGATCTTCTCCAGCGGCTGCTTGGTGTGGATGTGGAGAATCTCGTTGAGGTGCTTCCGCATGCGGAGGATCTCCTTGGCCTGGATATCGATGTCGGCGGCCTGTCCGGAAAACCCTCCCAGCGGTTGATGAATGACGATGCGCGAGTTCGGCAGGCTGAAGCGCTTGCCGGGGGATCCCGCGGCGATGATCACGGCGGCCATGCTGGCCGCCTGGCCAATGCATATGGTGCTGATGTCGGGGCGCACGAACTGCATGGTGTCATAGATGGCAAGCCCGGCGGTGATCGATCCGCCCGGGCTGTTGACGTACACGCTGATGTCCTTGTCCGGGTCTTCCGCCTCCAGGAACAGCATCTGAGCAATGACCAGGTTGGACAGGTTGTCGTCAATAGGAGCGCCGATGAAGATGATGTTGTCCTTGAGCAGACGCGAATAAATGTCGTAGGCGCGTTCGCCCCGGCTCGTCTGCTCTACAACCATCGGGATTAACTGCATTTCCATCTTCCACTCCCAGTTTCAAATGTTAACACCCGTCAAAAGAAAGTCAAGAACCCGCTCCCGGCGGATCTGACGCTCCACGGCGACGGTGCCTCCCGTCTTGTCCAGGCGAGCTTTGAGCGCGGCCACGCTGAGCCTTGCGCGCTGCGCCTCGCGCTCGAAACGCGCGTCCAGATCCTTGGCCGGCACCTCCACCTTGCGCTGATCGGCGATGGCGTCGAGGACGAGCCGGGCCGCCACGTTGCGCTGGGCACTCTCGCGCATTCTCTCGCGCTCCTTGGTCCAGTCGACCTTGAGCTTGTCCGGCGGCACGCCTTGCGCCACCAGCGCCCTCGCCACCTCCTCGAGCTGGTCATCGATCTGGGCCTCGACCATCACCTCAGGCACCTCGATCGGGTTGGCCTCTAGCAGCTTCTCGATCACCCTGCGCACCGCCTCCTCACGGGCACGGCTCTCCGCCTCGTGCTCAAGCCCCTTGCGGATCTCCGCACGCAGCGCCGTGAGATCGGCGAACTCCCCGACCTGCTTGGCAAGCTCGTCATTGAGCTCCGGCACCTGCCGCTCACGCACCGCGTGCACCTTGACACGGTAGAGGATTTTTGCACCCGCGAGCTCTTGGGCCTTGAAGTCCTTCGGGTACTGCACTTCGAATTCCTTGACCTGGCCCGGCTCCACGCCCTCCAGGGCCTCGATGAAAGCCTCATGCTGGCCCTCACCGCCGAGTTCCAGGTTGACCTTTGGCCGCTCGGTTGGCTTACCCTGGCGGCTTCCGCGCCACCAGCGCATGTCGGCCAGCAGGATGTCGCCCTTCTTCGCGGCGCGATCCTCCACCGGAACCATGCGCGCCGCGGACTGGCGCACGGCCTCGAGGCGCTCGTCCACCTGCTCCTCGGTGACCTTCTCCGGCTTCGGCTTGATACCGAGCTTGTCATACGCCTTGGGCTCGATCGCCGGGCGCACCTCGAACACGGCGCGGAACGACAGCGGCTCGCCCGGCTTGTAGTCGAGCGAGCTCACGCGCGGAGCATGGAGCGGGTCGAGCCCCTCTTTCTGAAGCGCGTCCTGTGTGGAATGGCGCATCAGGTGCTCGACCGCCTCCTCCTGGATCGCCTTGGCGTAGCGCGTGCGAACGATCGGCACCGGCGCTTTGCCCTTGCGGAAGCCAGGCAGCCTCACACTGCGGGCCACGCGCCGCGCGGCCCGGCCGATCTCCTCCTCGACAGTCTCTGCCGGAACCTCGATGCGCAGCTCACGCCGGCAGGAGTTGAGCTGGCTGACCTCGACCTTCAACGATGCCTCCAGATTGTCGTCATATCTTCTTAATACCCTGTTTCCCCCTCAAGTTCCACCCGGGCCCATGAAGCGGGCTCTTTTTCCGCTTCACCCGCCCACCTCGCCGGTCCCGCTACTGCCGGCCGGGGGGCGCTGTTCCGGCGCTCTAGCCATCGATGAGAATGGGGATCGATCCTGTGCGTGCAGGTTGGTGCGAAAGGGGGGATTCGAACCCCCATGGTTGCCCACTGGATCCTAAATCCAGCGCGTCTGCCAGTTCCGCCACTTTCGCGCCCTCATTGTCGGAGAGTTTGTGGTTCCCGGCCGCTCTTTTTGCCGGCCCGATGCCGACTTTAATCTGCTGCGATCCGGCCGCAGCGCCCGCTTTCATCGTCTCAGTATGGGATGCGCCCGGCGGTTATCCCGGTGCGCCGATGCTGAAGGTCTGAAGGTCCGGGGCCCCACTGTGCCAATCAGCCCCAGGCCGATTAGCATACCACGAATGGAGCCGGCTGGGGTCCCGGAAGGCAGGGGCGCCTAGCCCAGCACCTCTTGCAGCCTGAGGCCGCGATGGGCAATGGCCGGGTAGACCGCCTC
>JAPUKU010000025.1 GCA_027295505.1 Acidobacteriota bacterium | reverse complement strand
GTTGGCTGGCCCCCATTGTTACGGCGGGCTGTCTCTATCGACAGCCGCGGAGCCCTGGGCGTCTGATTGCATGGGTGCATCACTATCGATATAAAGGAGGCTCACGGTAGGCAAGGAGGGTTCCTCATGAAAGTACGAGTCCTCATGGCGATGTCCGCCACCCTGATGCTCGGTGGCTGCGGGAGTCTGCAGCAGGGCGAAATCGCCGATCTCATTTTGAAGAACACCAACGTTATCACCGTGGATCCCGACATGCCGCGAGCGGAGGCGATTGCCGTCCGGGGTGACCGGATCCTCGCGGTCGGGACGAACGCAGAGATTCAGGCCTTCGCAGGAGATGCGACTCGAGTTCTCTCTCTGGAGGGCGCTACCGTTGTGCCCGGCCTCATCGACGCGCACATCCACTTTCCCCGCCTGGGGAAACGCACGAAGGAGCTTTTCCTCGACGAGACCCGAAGCGCGGAGGAAGTCGTGGTCATTCTCCGCGAGCAGGTCAAGAAAAGATCTGCTGGAGAGTGGGTGATGGGCCAGGGGTGGCACACGGCAACGTGGAACGTCCTGGACTATCCGGACAACACTGCCTTGAACGATGTCGCGCCCGATAATCCCGTCTATCTCGTCGGCATGGCGAGTCACGCTGCCTGGGTCAACAATACGGCCCTCCGGCTGGCCGGCGTCGACAGGGACACGCCGGATCCCCCCGGAGGAAAGATTGTCAGGCATGCCGACACGGGAGAGCCCACAGGCATCCTCCTCGAGAACGCCACAGCGCTGGTCTCGAGATTCCTTCCGGAGGAGACTCGTGAGACGAGAAAGGCGGATCTGGAGCTGAGTGTCCGGACGGCAACGAGGATGGGTCTCACGAGCCTGCACGATGCCGGCTCCGATTACCAGGAGATTCAGCTCTACAAGGAGCTACTGGAGGAAGGAAAGCTTGATATCCGGCTGTACGTCATGTTCGACATCCCCTCACCCGGCGCGGCTCTGGAGGAGTACATCAAGAAACCACCGAAAATCGGGCTGGGCGATAACCGTCTGACGCTGCGCAGCCTGAAGGTTTACGCGGATGGAGCCCTCGGTGCCCGGGGCGCGGTGCTTCTCGAACCCTACAGCGATCAGCAGGAGACAACGGGCCTCGTCCAGAACGACGAAAGCGCTCTCTATCAGATCGTGTCGCGGGCCATGAAGGCGGGATACCAGGTATCGACCCACGCCATCGGTGATGGCGGGAATCGAGCTTTTCTGAATGCTGTCGAGAAGGCGCAGAAAGAGCTCCCGGGCCGGGATCCGCGCCACCGCAACGAGCATTCGCAGGTTATCTCGCCCGAGGACATTCCGAGGTTTGCGGAGTTGGGCGTCATCGCATCGATGCAGCCGATCCACTGCATCACGGACATGGGGTTTGCCGAGAAGAGGCTCGGTCCCGAGCGCATGAAGGGGGCCTACGCCTGGAAGAGCCTGCTGGATGCTGGGGCGACCGTCGTCGGTGGCGCCGACACTCCGGCCTTTCCTGTCCACTGGACGAATCCTCTGCTGGGCATCTATGCAGCCGTGACGCGCCAGGACTCCGAGGGCAACCCGCCCGGAGGGTTCTATCCTGAAGAGAGAGTCAGCCGAATGGAAGCTTTAAAGATGTACACCATCAGCGCCGCCTACGCCGCGTTCGAAGAAGATATCAAGGGATCGTTGACCGTGGGGAAGCTCGCCGACATCACGGTCCTATCGAAGGATATTCTGTCCGTCCCCGCGTCCGAGATTCTCGAAACCGAAGCGCTGATGACGATCGTGGGTGGAGAGATTGTTTTCCAGCAACCGGGGTTCCCGGAGTAGGGCGAGAACGTCAGAGGAGTGTTCGAGGCTACCTCCCCTCGAAAGGAGCTGGGCTCAGAGCGCCTACAGCAGGCGATACCAGTACTCCACCGAATTGTAGAAATCACTCACCCTGACGCGCTCGTCCTTTCCATGGGCGCGAACGTCGTTCGCATCCTCGCCCAGCGCGCTCACGCCATAGGTGGGGATGCCCGCGTTTCGCAGATGGAGTCCGTCGGTCGCGCCGGAGCTCATCCTCGTGATCACCGGAATCCCCGGGTACATCTCTTCGGCAATGCCCGTGATCAGGTCCATGACGGACCGGGTGAGAGGTGACGGTGGACTGGCGATGGGTTCATAGACAGTTTTGATGCTGATGGCTTCATTGGCGATAACACTCCTCACGGTAGATACGACTGTCTGCGGGGACTCCTGGGGCAGGATCCGGCAGTTCACGGTGGCCGCAGCCAGCTGAGGCAGGGCGTTCTCGGCGTGCCCACCCTCCAGCATTGTTGCAACGCAGGTCGTGCGCATCATGGTCTTGAGCTGGACCAAGGAATCCAGCCGTGCGATGTCATCCTCCGTGGCGCGATCCTCGGACAGGGCGACCATCGCTCTGGCCATCTCGGGGTCATGGAACTGAGCGGCTTGCCTGAAATAGTTGCGGGTGACCTCGTTCAGGCTCACCGGGAACTCGTGAGCCTGGAGTCGTAGGAGAGATTCGGCCAGCTCGTAGATGGCGTTGTCATGTCTCGGCAGCGAGCTGTGGCCACCCGGATTGGTCGCTTCGAGCCGCAGGGTCAGGTAGACCTTCTCTGCCGGCTGTACGACAAACGCCACCGGCTTTCCCTCGTGAGTCTCGATGCCGCCGCCATCGGTGTTGAGCGCGAAAGCCGCGTCGATCTGCTGACGCTGCTCGTTGGCGAAGTACATGGCACTGTACATGTCGGTCTCTTCATCACCGGTGAGCATCAGAATGAGATCGCGGGATGGCTCGAACCCCGCCCGTTTCAGTCTGATGAAATTCGCCAGCAGGACCGCCGCGCCCGCCTTGTTGTCGGAGGTACCGCGCCCGTAGAGGTAACCATCTTTCTCTATGAGCTCGAAGGGTTCCATGGACCAGTCCTCACGCAGGGCTTCCACCACGTCCAGGTGGGCCATAACCAGCACCGGCTCCTGCTCGCCACGCCCGTGGAAGCGTGCCAGCACTCCCGCCGCGGACGGGCTTGGCCCCATGATCTGAACATCTTTCTCGGGGAAGCCGGCCTCGATCAAACGGTCGGCCGCATACTTCGCGATATCCGCCGATCCACCCCGTGACTGGCTGGAGGGGAACGCGACGAGATCGGAATAAATTTTCCGTGCAAGCGCTTCCGGGTTCTCTCCGGCCGTTGCCACTGGCGGGGTGAAACTGAGAAGCAGGCTTCCCAAGGTGAGGATCACATGGTTCGTTCTCATTTCAATACCTCCTGAGACAGTCGAAGTGCACTCGGAAACCTCTTGCGCCCTTTAGACCACTAAGTAAGGAATCATGGCTGGAATGACCGCGACTTCCGTCGTCCGAGGGCGTAGAGGATCGCGCCGGACAGGATCATCACGAGGGTTGAATAGACGAGCTTCTTAACGAACCAAACCGGATCCGGATCGTCCTCGGGAGGGACGAAGGCGAGCACGATGGCGGTGGAGACGGAGAAGAAGCCGATGCAACCGACAAGGATCGCGACCGGTTTGCCGCCCGGGACGCGACGCACTCCGGGCCCCGCGGGCTCACGTTGCAGACGGATGAGAGAGGCGAAGACCATCAAAAACGGGATCAGGAACGAAATGATCGACATGCTCACCAGGAACTCGTATGCCTGCTTAACGTTGGTACCAGCCTGTGCGAAGAGGATGCAGGCGACCTCAATTCCGGCCAGAAACAGCAGCGAGTAATGAGGCGTGTGCCACTTCGGATGGACACGGGCGAACCATTTCGGGAGGAAGTGATCGATGCCGACCACAAACGGCAGCCGAGCTGATGCTCCCAGCCATAGGCCGACGCTTCCGATGGCACTGAGCGCGACAAGAAAGGCGGCGATCGGTGACAGGGCCCCTACCCCTAGCCGGTGGGTCATCGCCTGAATCGCTTCCATGATCCCCTGCATCCGGCTGGCGTCGCTTGCCGGCACGGCCACCTGAACGCTGACCGTGGAAATGATGTACACCAGGATGACGATGGGCGCCGCGACGAATATGGCACGGGGTATCGTTCTGCGTGCGTCTTTGATCTCATCGCCCATGAAAGAGGCCGCCTCCAGCCCCGTGATGGCGAAGGCGAACGTGGCCCAGAACATGAGATCCTTGAAGCGGGCGCCCGGGATCATGGCGGAGCCGCTGAACTCCGTGGCGGATCCGAATTTGATCCAGGTGATGATACCAATGGTCATCAAGCCCAGAGCGGCGAGCCACCGGGCTATGGCACCGGCGTTGTTGAGCCACTTGCCGACGTTGAGGCCGACGAGGTTCATGTACGTTGCCAGGCCGAGCAACAGGATGGAGGCGGACACCATGAACGAACTGTTGTCCGCCAGATGCTGCCAGCGCTCGCCGCCGATGAACAGGGCGTTGCTGATGCCGAAGAAGAGAACTCCAGGAAAGTAAGGCAGGTTGCTGATCCAGTAGCTCCAGCCTGTCATGAAGCCGCCGAACTCCCCGAAGGCGTGCTTGCTCCAGACGTAGATGCCTCCCTCTTGCGGGTAGCGTGAAGAGAGCTCGATGACGCAGAACGCGAGCGGGAGCATCATCATGGCGAAGGCTAGCAGCCATAGCCCAATCGCCTTGGGGCCCACCCCTGCGGCAGTTGCCACCCATTGCAGGTTGATGCACGCGGTGATAAAGAACAGCACCACGTCACGGAACCCCATTGCACGCTTCAGCTGCGGCGCTCCGTTTTGCGCGTTGTTCTGCAACGATTCCTCCGCTCCGACAGCCCGGCTGCCGTCGCTCGATTTCATTCGGATGAAGGGGTCACTCTAATGGAACAACGGTGACGGAAGCAAGTGCGCAGCATAGCGGCGTTCATCCCAGAAGGGGTGTCACGGGCGCTATGGGGTGTCACGCTTCACATCAGGTGTTGCAGAACCGGAGCCGGAGGCGCTGGTCGAGGGCGAAGAAGGTGGCCGGAAGATGTGTCTTGTGATTGTACTGCACCAGCTTATAATCGAGTCTCGTCCAGGTGCAAAACTCCGATGAGCCGTGATCCTCACAACAAGAAGCCGGCTGCCACTCGGTTCGTGAACGGTGCTTCCGAGGTGCTGACCTGTGCGCCCGGAGCGGCTGATCTGGTCGGCCGTATTCCGGGCGGCGCGGTCGCCATGGCGGGTGACCGCATCCTCGCTGTTGGGAGCGACTCGGAAGTTGCCGCTGCCTGTGACCTTTCCGGCGCGGAGAGGATCGACGCCGGGGGCGGGATCGTCATTCCCGGGTTCGTCGACTGCCACACACATCTCATTTTCCCCGGTTCGAGAGTTGCCGAGTACTCCGCCAGGGTCACGGGGGCCGGGCCGGAGGATCTCAAGAATCTCGGGATTCCCACGGGCATTCCGGCGACCGTGCGCATGATGGAGAACGCCTCGCAGGACGAGCTGATAGAGAGCGCGCTGGAGCGCCTCGGTCACATGCTTCGCTTTGGCACGACCACCGTCGAGAGCAAGTCGGGTTACGGCCTGTCGGTAAAGGGCGAGCTGCGAATGCTGGAAATCAACCGGCGCCTCCAGAACGACCAGTTCATCGACGTTGTCAGCACTTTCCTCGGTGCCCATGAGTTTCCCGAAGATCGCAGCCGGGAAAGGTACGTCGAGGAGATCATCAAGGAACAGATCCCGGCGGTGGTGGAGGCCGAGCTTGCGGAGTTCAATGACGTTTTCTGTGACGAAGGCTATTACACCGTGGGGGAGTCGCGCCGGATCCTGGAGGCTGGACTCGAGAAGGGCCTGAAGGCGAAAATCCATACCGATGAGTACTCGCATATGGGCGGATCAAAGCTGGCCGCCGAGCTGAAGGCGGTCTCGGCCGATCACCTGAACTACACAGACGATGATGAATTTGCTCTGCTACGAGATGCAGGAGTGATCGGCGTGGTCATGCCGGGCCTCGACTTCGCCGTTGGCCATTCCAGACCGTTCAACGCCCGTGCCATGATGGACGCTGGGATGATTCTGGCGCTGGCCACGGATCTGTGCCCCGGCTGCTGGCTCGAGTCGATGCCGTTCGTTATCCAGCTCGCTTGCCGGCTCTACCGGTTCAGTCCAGCCGAGGCCCTCCGGGCCGGGACCTACGGTGCGGCGCTTGCATTGAATCGCGAGAAAGAGATCGGATCCCTGGAGCCAGGCAAGCGTGCCGACATCGCCATTTTCGATCTGCCGCAGTATCAGGATCTAGCCTACCGTCTGGGACGCAGCGGGGCGCGCACCGTCATCGCAGCCGGTAACGTCGTGCACACTGCTGCCTCACAAGGCTGAGGAGAAGATGTTCGATGGCAGCCATCTATAAAGTCGAGCACCTCCACCAGCCGGACGGTTGGCTCAGCCCTGGTTACCTTCACGTGGGCGACGGCGGCATCATCGAGTTGGTCGAGTCTGCCCCCCCTTCTGACGGATCCGGTGTGGAGCCGCTGGCTGGATTCGGCATCCCGGGGCTTGCCAACCTTCACAGTCACGCTTTTCAGCGCGCCATGTCAGGGCGCACGGAATTTGTCTCGGAAGCAGGCGCCGAAGATACTTTCTGGACCTGGCGTAACTTCATGTACGACTTCGTCCTCCGCCTGACGCCCGAGCAATACGAGGCGATCGGCGCCTTCGTTTATATGGAAATGGTGCGGCACGGCATGACCGCGATCGGGGAGTTTCATTATGTGCATCACGCGCCGGATGGAAAACGCTACGCTAACCACTCGGAGATGGCGGATCGTCTGATCGCCGCCGCCGGACGTGCCGGGATCGCCATGACCATGCTGCCGGTGCTTTACGCCCATGCCGGTGTGGGCAGGCCACCCGGTGACAGGCAACGCCGCTTCATCCACTCCGGGGTGGGTGACTTTCTCTCCCTTGTTGAGGGTCTGCGTTCCCGTAAGAGTGAGAACGCCAACCTTGAGGTAGGGATCGCGTTGCACAGCCTGCGGGCCGTTGCGCCAGCCGAGCTTGCAGAGGCAGTCGAGGCGACGCTGGCCGCCGATCCGAAGGCGAGAATTCACATCCACGTATCGGAGCAGTTGCGTGAGGTCGAGGAGATCGAGGCTGGTCTGGGCGCCCGCCCGGTGCAGTGGATGCTTGATAACACAAACCTCAACGACCAATGGACGTTGATCCATTCCACCAACATTGACGAGAACGAATGCCGCGGGCTGGCAAAAAGCGGCGCCGTGGCGGGACTGTGTCCTGTGACCGAGGCGCTGCTCGGGGACGGTGTCTTTCCTCTAGTTGACTACCAGCGCCACGGGGGCGTGTGGGGCATCGGAACTGACGGCCATTACACCACGAGCACGGCAGAGGAGCTGCGCATGCTCGAGTGCGGTCAGCGGCTCAGGGATCGGGAGCGCAACCGGGTGGCGTCGCCGGGTTCCCCCGTGACCAGCCATTCGGGCCGGCGTCTGTTCGATCTGGCGCTCGAGGGCGGGCGTCGCTCCCTGGGCATCGCCACGGGTGCGCTTACTCCCGGCATGCGGGCCGACCTCGTCCTGCTCGATACGGGAGACCCCATCCTGATCGGTCACGGGCCGGACACGGTCCTTGACGCGTGGATCCTCTCGGGCACCACCAATCCGGTGCGTGATGTGATGGTTTCCGGAAAGTGGATTGTCCGGGACCGCCGGCACCCGGAGGAGGAGTCGATCACCGCCGCTTACAAAAAAGCAATCGGTGAGCTGAACTCGTCTCTATAGAGAGATCACCATGCTGCAACAAGTCGTGCAGCCGTCTACGCGTCGTCGTACTCAGTTTCAGGTCGGATCGGCTTGCCATCCGCGAAACGCCCCGGATAGAA
>JAPUKU010000249.1 GCA_027295505.1 Acidobacteriota bacterium | reverse complement strand
ACATTCCCTGGAGTCCATAACTACTCTATCGCCACTGGCACAAGTGTTGAACAGTGACAGGCCGAGATCGCCACACCAACAGCGAAACCTGAAGGAGGATCCATTGATGTTCCGGAGATCGGGCCATCGTTCATGCCCGGGAAAATCGAGCGTTCCATGCCTGTTCATCGTCCTTTCTTTACTCGTCAGCAGTGCCCCGGGCGCGGCTGTTGACGACCAGGCTGCCGGCCAGGACCCGATCGAGATAAGCCAAACCGCGGCAGTATTCGCTCTCGGCAACACCGAGTATGTCCTCCTGCACGAACTGGCGCATGCCCTGATCCATGACTTCGACATCCCGATTCTCGGGAGGGAGGAAGACGCCGCCGATACGCTGGCGACCCTGGTGCTTCTCAGCAAACACCACAGCAGTGATCCCGACGACAAGAGGGCCCTGGCCATGTTGCTGGTAGCCACCGATGCGTGGACGGTCATGTGGCAGAAAGAGCGCGAGCAGAATGCCGACTTCAAGTTCTGGGATCGGCATGCGATCAGCGCGCAGCGTTACTTCAACATCGTCTGCCTCATCTATGGCAGCGACCCGTCGGAGTTCGCGGAGTTCGCGAAAACCTTCCGGCTACCGCCCGATCGCGCGGAATGGTGCGAGGAAGAATTCGATTATGCCTCCCGCGCGTCCAAGAGGCTGTTGGCCCCGCACAAAGGGCAGAACGCCGGGAGCCAGATCCGGGCTACGGGGACCGTTAGTGTCATCTACGATGATCCGCCCACGCCGCTCAGCGAGGCCCTGAAGAACCTGATCCAAGATTCGGGCCTCCTCGAGAAAACCGCGAAGCACATAGAAACAGGGTTCGGGCTTCCGGCAGACATGAAGATACGACTGGCCTCGTGTGGCGCGCCCGGCGCCGGCTGGGACATCGAAGAGCGTGAGGTCGTGCTATGCTACGAGTTCATTGAACTGTATTACGGATTTGGCCAGGAAGCACATGTGGAGGAGATCAGGGAACTGCTCCACTCATCGTCATCCACCCCCGAAAAGAGCGATTGAGAGCGCTGCCCTGAGGATAGGAGAACGCTCACGGACTCGACCCGTAAGGAGGAATCTATGAGGAGTAGCAAGCGGATCCTGCAGGCTATCGGGCTGGCTCTAGCCCTGTTACCGTTCCCCGCACTCGCCGATCAGCACGAGGAATACTCGGGTTTTCTCGAGGATTATTCCGAGCTCAAGCCCATGATGGAACGTGAGGGGGTCCTCGGATACACCTCGCCCGATTGGGACCCGAAGCAGTACAACAAGTTCATCATCCCACCGATCGAGATCTGGATCCACCCCGATTCCGAATACAAGGGGGTTCAACCCGACAAGCTGAAGAAGGTATCGGATGGCTTCCGCAAGATCCTCGTGGAGGCACTGGGCGACGATTATCCAGTCGTCGAAGAGCCGGGCCCCGATGTGGTGGTTCTGCGCATTGCGCTCACAGACGTCAGGATCATCAAGAAGAAGGTCCTGAAGTGGTATTCGTTCACGCCTGCTGGAGCCATTGCGACCGGTGCCAAGAAGGCGGCCGGGGCACATATCCGGCTGGCGAGCGCTTCGTTCGAGGGGGAGCTCCTCAACTCTCAGACCGGCGAGCGGCTACGCGCTGTCGTCGATACGTCGGCGGGAGAGAAGCTGCGGGAAAAAATCAAGAAGGGGAAAAAATCCCCGGATACCTCCTGGAGCGATGTGGAGAAGACGCTCAAATTCTGGGCCAAGCGGGTACGGGAGAGAATGGACACCGCCCGCGGCATCACCCGGTGAGAACTCTGGCGAATCGCAGGGAATCGGCAAAGGCGGGAGCGACGAGATAGACTCCGCGACACCCTATGATCACTGCACGGCGGCGTCGTTTTTCTCCTGCCTTTTCTTGCGACGGAAGAGCCTGAAGCGCTCTTTCCGCTCATCAGGCTGACCGTTCCCGGCGTCGATTTCACCCGATTCCAGACCAGTGATGACAGCCTCACAAAAATTGTCCGCCGACAGATATCGATCCCAGACATCCCGGGCCAGAATGGAAAGACCTCCGGTCAGGACGGCGGCGGTGCCGGGCAGCAGTCCTCGTTTCATGTTGAGCTCGAGGGACGGGTCCGCCAGGGTTCCGCCAAGCTTGATGAAAGGGTTGATGGCCCCCGCCAGACTGATACCGATTCCTTCTCGCGGTTTGGTGCGGAATGAAAGGTCCAGGGCCTCCGTTGCCAGATCCACGGTTCCTATGCTGGTCGCCGCCAGCTTGTCAGTCTGCATGCCGGCAACCCGGGCTCTCGCCACGCCGTCGACCACGTCGATCTCGATGATGCCGCAATGCAGGCTGGTGTGGGGGCCGTCTCTGGTCAGGGGATTAATGGTACCGAATACCTGCGAAACGACATCTCGCAGAACATAACCTTTGAATGTGTTATCGAGCTCGCCCTCACCCTGCCGGACACTGATGAGTCCGTTGGCGCTTGCGGCGAGCTGGCGAACCGTCGATCCGCTGCCGGACAGCTCGATGTTCAAATCCATGCGGGGTCGCCTGATCGGATTGCCGTCGTCGTC
>JAPUKU010000248.1 GCA_027295505.1 Acidobacteriota bacterium | reverse complement strand
TGCGGCACAAGTCCATGACCATGACGCTGCGCTATTCGCACCTGATTGGAGAGCGGCAGGAACAGACGGCCCGGCTTCTGGACTCGCTGGCGACTCCTGACACCCTGGGCACCAGAACGGCCACCAGCAAAAGGGTGAGGCGATAAGTCTAGCATCCGCAATGGGATTCAAACTTGTGTTATCGCATCACCTGGGCGGATAACTCCGACGGTAGCGTGCGACAGCACTGGGAGATCTCGAAGGACGGGGGCAAGAGCTGGGAAACCGCTTTCGATGGCCGCTACACGGCCCGCCAGTGATCCCCGTAACCCCCTGATTCAGAGCGAGAGATCCGCCGGGGCTCCACCAGGCCCCAGAGACAACAGGCCCAGAACGATCCGCGCCGACAGTCCCCAGAGCGTCTCCCCATCGTGATCGAAGAAGTGAACGGTACGCTCGCGCCCGTCCGTTCGATCGATGCCGGAGCGCCAGCGCCCGGAGTCGCGGAGCTCCGCGAGCGGGATGGTGAAGATGCGCGCGACCTCGTTCGTCTGAGGGCTCAGCTCCGGTAGCTCTTCGATATGAGCCACCACGGGCGTCACCACGACGAGATCGGTATGGGTCGGAAGATCGTCGAGCAGCCCCAGCACACGGGCCCGCGCGGGCGGCAGACCGATCTCTTCTTGCGCCTCCCGCAACGCCGCAGCCACGGCGTCCTCACCCGGCTCACGGATGTAGCCACCCGGAAAGGCCACCTGGCCGGGGTGGGTCGAGAGGTTCGCGGTGCGCCGTGTGAGCAGAAGCCGCTCCGGAGCACCGCCACCGACGATCGGAACCAGAACCGCCGCGCGCTGAGGACGCGCCAGCTCACGCCGGACTCGTTCCCCGAGCGACCGTTCCAGAACCGCGAGTAGCTCACATCTCATGACATTCATCCTACACCGGGCGGGCCTGAGTGCGGCCTGCGGTGAGATCCGCTCTGCGGCTCCGTGGCGCCCGGGCTCCCGCACCGGTTGCGTGCCAGCATGGTAGAATTCGCGCCACCATGGCAGAGGATCAAAAGGCGGCCCGCCTTCAGAAGCTGGAGAGCCTGCGCGAAGCGGGAGTTCCTGTGTATCCTGAGCGCTACGAGCGCACGCACACGCTCAAGGAGGCGATGTCGCTCGCCGAAGGCACCCAGGGCGTGCGCCTGGCGGGACGTTTGGTGGCGCTGCGCTCGTTCGGGAAGCTGACGTTTGGCCATCTGCAGGATCTCGAGGGACGCCTGCAGGTGGCGTTCGAGCGCCAGACGCTGGGCGAAGAACTGTACGCTCTTTTCACGAAACACATCGACATCGGTGACTTCATCAGCGCCGAAGGCGAGATCTTCCGCACGCGAACGGGGGAGCTCACGCTGCGGGCCGAACGCTTTACGTTTCTGGGCAAAGCGATCCGCCCGCTGCCGGAAAAATGGCACGGGCTGACCGATATCGAAGCGTGCTACCGGCAGCGTTACCTCGATCTGATCATGAGCCCGGAGACACGCAAGCGCTTCCTCATGCGCACGCGTCTGGTGAAGGCCATCCGAGACTACCTGGACGCGCACGGGTTCCTGGAGGTCGAGACGCCGACACTCCTCGCCAAGGCCTCGGGCGCGCTGGCGCGCCCCTTCGTGTCGCACCACCAGGCCCTCGACATGGAGGTGTTCCTGCGCATCGCGCCGGAGACGTACCTCAAGCGCCTGGTGGCGGGAGGCTACGACCGGGTCTACGAGTTCGCGCGCTGCTTCCGGAATGAAGGGGTCTCGGCGCAGCATCTCCAGGACTTCACCATGCTGGAGTATTACTGCGCCTATTGGAATTTCGAAGACAACATGAAGTTCACCCAGGAAATGCTGCAGCAATCGGTGCAGCAGACACTGGGCACGACGAAGTTCACGTTCCGCCAGAACAAGATCGATCTGGCAGGTGACTGGACGCGCGTGTCCTTCCGCGACCTGCTCATGAAGGACGCCGATCTCGATATCAACCGTTTTCCCGAGGCCGGCGGCCTGTTGAAAGAGATCCGCCGCCGGAAGATCTCCATCGAGGCGGAGGAGCCGCAGAAGCTCGGCCGCGCTAGCCTGATCGACGCCATCTACAAGGCGACCAGCCGGCCCAAGCTGGTGCAGCCCACGTTCCTCACCGGCCACCCAATCGAGATCTCACCCCTGGCCCGCAGCAACGACCGTGATCCGAAGATCGTCGACCGCTTCCAGCTGGTGATCTCCGGCTGGGAAATCCTCAACGCCTACTCCGAGCTGGTCGACCCGGCTGAGCAGCGGCGCAGGCTCGAGGAGCAGGCGCGCTCCCGCGCCGAGGGGGACGAGGAGGCGATGGTCATGGAGGAGGATTACTTGCTGGCCATGGAGCATGGCCTGCCGCCGATCTCCGGCTGGGGAATGGGAATCGACCGGCTGGTGGCCCTTCTGGCGGGCGAAGAGAACGTCAAGCAGGTCGTCTGGTTCCCGCTTCTCCGCCCGCAACCCGCAGGTCTCGATCCCCGCGACTAGCGCCGATCGTTCACTCTGCCCGGCTACGGAGCGACTCGATGTAGGCCGGCAGGGCTTTCTGCACCCGGCCGAGTGAGATCCCGGTTGCGGCCGCGAACTCTTTGCTTCCTCCCTCCGCGGTCGGCCCCTTGAGCCACGATTCAAAAGCGGCGCGGTACTTGCCGTCCTCGGCGTTCACCAGGTAATGAACCAGCAACCACGAAATGCCGTACGCCATCTGCGGGCTAGCGGAAAGAAACCGATCGTCGTAGCGGCCGTTCAGGAGGCTCTGAAGCCGCGGAAGCTTGTCCCCCTTAGCGGCAACCGTGAGCCTCTGCAGGTACTCGTCGGCCGACCTGGCCCAAATGTGCTGCCGGTGGACGATTCTTCCGCGATCGAGCGCGGCGAGATCGAATCCTCCGTCCCCGGGTCGCCCGAGAGTCTGGATGAAGCTGGCGATCCCCTCGGCCACCCAGACCGGAGGTGCTTCGTTGCCAGCGTAGAAGCTCTGGGCGGTGAAGTGGTGGGTGGCCTCGTGCGCCAGAACGCGCGCCATCAGCTGCCGCGGCATCTCCGCCTTGGCGGCGTAGATCATCCGATCCCAGGAGGTGTAGCGGCCCGCCAGGTTCGGGGTCAGATTGATCAGGTTGTCGAAGACCACGACCTGCGCGAACTCCAGGCGATCCTCGAAGAAGACCACGGTCAGCTCGGCCTCCTCTGAGACGGGCGGTGCCTCCGGAAAGGTGGCTCGAAAAGCGTCGGCCGCAAACTTGACCGCGTCCCGTATAGCTTTCACGTCCTTTGGATCTTTCAGATCGGTGCGCAGCATCCAACCGTCACCCGAAAACTCGCTGTAAAACGCGCCCGGCTTCGGGCCGTGCTTCGAGCCCCACATGAGAGTCTGCGCCAGCTTCACCTTCTCGTCATGCACCTCGTCGAACCACGCCATCGGAACCTGGCGCCCGTCGGCAAAGGTTGCGCGCGGGCTGTTCTCGGGGACCGGCCTGAAGAAGTGCAGCGCGATGAAATCGGGATCATCCGAATCGATCTTGTGGCGGTTCACCCATCCTAAGCCCCAGTCGCGCACGCACTGGGCGGCGGCAGTGATGAACGCCGGCAGCTTCTCCTCCGGATCCACCATGGCGTAGAGCGATTCCACGCCGCGGATCTCGCTCCTCGAGTCAACGGTGTACCTGAACAGGAAATGTGCGCGGGCGTCCTCGAGGTCAGGCGGCAGATCGCAGAGGCTCTCGAGCGTTTCGTATCCCGCCTGCCGCGCGGGTGACAGATCGGAGGAGACGGTGACGAGCAGAACTGCCAGCACCGCCGGCAACAGGCGGTATGAGGCGCGCCCGAAACAAAGAGGCGGCAGCATCAGGACAACCTTACCGAATTTGGCTGCGGGACAGGGATTCGAACCCCGATAACATGATCCAGAGCCATGCGTCCTACCATTGGACGATCCCGCAAGTGCTCCATATTCTATGAACGCCCCCAGAGGGTGTCAACCGAACCCCTACGGAACCCAGCATCATTTAAGGATGACTCCGATCGTTGACATGCGGCTGCGGGAGAGGTATAAAAATGGTAAATCTAGCCTCAACGCATCTTCTCGCCCACGAAAGGGGGGCCCATGAAGCCCACGGTGGTTCTGCTCGCAGGAACGCTCACCGCTTCCGCCCTACCCGCGGCTGCCCAGTCGCCGCAGCTCACGCAGGACGACATGCGGCAGGCGGCGGAGTCGTTCTACTCCATCGAGCTGGATCCCGCCCGGGCCTACCTGATCACCCGGGCCCACCTGAAGCGCGATCAAATGAGGATCGATCTCGAGGGAGGAACGCTGGTCCTGGCTAAGCCGATCCTCGGCCGCATCACCGGCGCCTGCTATCGCGGCCAGGCGAAACTGTCGCTGACGCCGCCGAACCCCATAGAGAAGGCCGCGCTTCGAACCCAGATAGGAAGCGAAACGTTCCAGGCCACGGTTGACGGCCTGTACCTGCGATTTAACGACCACACGGTGGATGAGCTCACCTCAGGACTCGAGCCCGCCACCTCGGCGGACACCGATTTCTGCACCAAGCTGTTCTCACAGCGCAACTATGTCGTTCGCCGGTACGAGACACAGACCCTCGGTTTCAGCATCAACTTCGAGGCGGACTTTCTCGAAAGCCTTCTGAGCCCGGCCATTCTGCGGGACTTCTTCCTGCTCGAGGCGGATGTGAAGGGCCATGACTGGATCACCTACTTCCAGCGCCCTGGATTGTCGCCTTCCGTCCGCCTCGGCCACATGAAACCTGTCGGCATCCTCTTCGATCCGGAAACCTGGACGTACTACGATCTGACCGAAGAAAAGAGATCGACTCGACTGATGGCCAGCCTGGACATCATCCACAACAAGTCTGAGATCGTCATTCCCAATATTTCCTCGTTCACGCTCGACTCCACGATCGACTGGAAGGCTCCGGTCGAGGTGAGCAGCGTGCGTTTCTCGATGATCAACTCGTACGCCGGAAGCACCTGGAACGACGCTCAGGCCAAGCCCGTGACCATCGAGTCGATCACCGATGCGAACGGTGCCTCGCTGCCGTTTGTCCATCGCCGGCACGAGGTCCTGGTCGCGTTGCCGGCGCCCGTCCCGGCCGGCCAGGTAGGCAAGTTCCGTGTGCGCGCAAAGGAGGACACGATCCTGCAGGCCACGCCCGAGACTTTCTCTCTCTTGAACACGTATCCCTGGTTTCCTCAGGAGAGCGGTTACCTTGGTGGCGAGTACACGTTCGACTGGATCGTCAAGGTCCGCCGGCCGATGATTGCCGCCGGATCCGGGACCACGGTTCGGGAATGGGTCGAGAAGGACAAGAAGCTCAACTGCGCGCAATGGAAGAGTGATGTCCCGCTTCCCTTCCCCAGCCTGATCTTCGGCAAGTACAGAAAGATCGAGGACGAGTACACCAGGGACTCGGACGGAAGCACGGTGAAAATGCGCCTCTTCTACACGCCGAACACGACCTTCTCCAATCCCGAGACATTTGAGACATTTGTCTTCCGTGTCCCCAGCTCCAAACCCAAGCACCTCCTGCGGGATGTCAGTAGCATTCTGAACTTTTACGAACAGGTGCTGGGCCCGTACCCCCACGATGAGATCGACATCGCCCAGATGGCACCGTTTCAGGGATACGCCCAGGCGCCGCCGGGTCTCGTGCAGATCACCGGCGACTATTTCTTCTCGCAATCGTATACGAGCGGATTTATCAGCGACCCACGCTACACCGAGTTCATGCGTACCGTCCTGGCCCACGAGATCGCCCACCACTGGTGGGGGGATGTCGTGCGCTGGGCAAGCGACAAGGATCAGTGGTTGAGCGAGAGCCTCGCCGAATACTCGTCAGGAATCTACCTGGAGGCTGCCGAAGGCGAGAAGATGTTCCGGCAGACCCTGAAGGCCTGGCGCTCGGTCTGCGAGCGCTGGGAAGGAGCGTTGCCGATCATCCATGCGGATCGTGCTTCCGGCGAGAACGGCTCCGATATCCGCCAGGCCCTTCTCTACAACAAGGGTCCGCTCGTGGTGCACATGCTCCGCGTCCAACTCGGAGATGACAAGTTCAAAGCAGCCCTCCAGAAGCTTCTCACCGATCATGCGGGTGAATGGATCAAGACCGAGGACTTCCGGAAGGTGATCGAGTCGGTGGCCGGTTACCAGATGGACTGGTTCTTCGATCAGTGGATCCGCGAGACGGGAATTCCGGAGCTGCACTTCTCCTACAACGTACAGCCCCACGAGGGGAAGTACCTGTTAAGCGCACAACTCAAGCAATCCGGCCCGGCCGAACCCAAGGCACTCTTCGTGCCCGTTTCGTTTCACTTCAAGAGCGGGCGCGGTGAAAAGGAGTGGAGGGTCAGCAAGGCGGACGAGAAGCTACAGCTAATGCTGCCACAGCAGCCAACCAAGGTCATGATCGACGAGCGGGGCGACCTGCTGGTGAAGATCGTCTACGACTGAGCTGAATTCTCAGGCGGATGCCGGAGGACGGCGCTCGATGTGGGCCGCCAGGCGCTCGAGCCGCTGGAGCGTGCGCTCCTTACCCACCAGGGCCAGAACCTCGAATACACCCGGTCCCACTTCCTGCCCGGTGACGGCGATGCGTGCCGGGTGGATCAGTCTGGAGGCCGACACTCCCAGCTTCTCCGCCTCGGCGCGGAGCACCTTCTCGATGTGCTCCTCATCGTAAGCCTCGAGCCGGCCCAGCGCTGAGGCCAGCGATCTCATCCGCGAAGCCACTTCCGGATCCTTGAGATGCTTGCCCTCGGCGCGCTCTGAGTACTGGAACTCATCGGTCAGATACGAAGTTCCGGCATCGACCAGGCTGACCACCGTGCGGGCGCGCGGTTTCATCAGATCGAGCCAGCGCATGAACCACTGCCGCTCCTTCCCAGTAAACTCTTCCCGCCACAGGCCACGCTGGCGCAGCTCGCGCTCCACGTCCGGCCATAGCTCATCGGGAGTCAGGCGGTTCAGGTACTGGCCGTTCATCCACTCGAGCTTCTTGTGATCGAAGACGGCGCCGCGGTTCCCGACGCCCTTGAGGGAGAAGAGTCGGGTCAGGTCTTCGCGCGAGAGGATCTCCTGCCCATCCGCGGGTGACCATCCCAGGAGCGCCAGGAAGTTGAGCATCGCCTCGGAACGGATGCCGCGCTCGCGGTAGTCGCCCACGGCCACGGCCCCGTGACGCTTGCTGAGCTTTCTCTTGTCCTCACCCAGAAGCAGCGGCAGGTGCGCAAAGGCGGGCGGCTTCTTGCCGAGAGCATCGTACAGAAGAGTCTGCTTCGGGGTGTTCGAGATGTGATCATCGCCGCGGATGATGTGGGTGATGCGCATGTCGATGTCATCGGAGACCACCGTGAGCTGGTAGGTCGGGGTGCGATCCGATCGAAGGATGACAAAGTCCTCCATCTGCTCGTTCTGGACCGAGACATGGCCGTGCACCCCATCCTCGTAGGAGGTGACTCCTTCCGGGACCCGGAAGCGCACGCAGTGCTCTGCCCCGGATGCAACTTTCTTAGCACGCTCTGAGTCCCCCAGGCGCAGACAGGTGCGGTCATATTTATAAGCGACCTTCACCTTCTGTGCCTGGCGTCGCTTCTCATCCAGCTCCGCCGGGGTGCAGAAGCAGGCGTACGCCTTCTGCTGCTCGAGCAGGCCCAGGCCCTGCTCCTGGTGGCGCGCCATCGACTGGGACTGGAAGATCGGCCCCTCGTCCCAGTCAAGTCCCAGCCACGTGAGCCCGTCCAGGATGGCACGCACCATCGCCTCGGAGGAGCGGGCCCGATCGGTGTCCTCGATACGCAGCACGAGGACGCCGCCGTGCTTCCTGGCGTACAGCCAGTTGAACAGGGCCGTCCGCGCTCCTCCTACGTGGAGGAAGCCGGTCGGCGACGGGGCGAAGCGCACCCGCACCGGCTCCGCGCGGCCCTGATCGCCGCCATCCCATATGCTCGAACGGTTCACGGTTGCTCGATCGTCTTTGGGAATGCCCCGGGGTCCTCCGGGAGCGCGAATCACCGGGGTAAGAAAATGGCGGAGAGGGAGGGATTCGAACCCTCGGTACGGTTTAACCCGTACAACAGCTTAGCAGGCTGCCCTGTTCAGCCACTCCAGCACCTCTCCATGGCTGAAAACAAAGGAGTTATTGCTCTTTCTCGCTAGGACTATTCTTTCTTTCTCCCATATAGCTCACACCTAAAAGCTCTGCTGCCTGCTTCAGCAGGTCGTCGCCGACGTGGAGGTAACGGTCTACGATAAAAGCCGTCGAGTGGCCCATCATCTTCCCGAGGACGGAAGGATGCACGCCCGCACGCAGCGCCCAGGTCGCGTAGGTGTGGCGGAATGAGCGAAAGTTGAACCCCTGGAGACCGGCTGCCTTGAAGGCCTTGCCGAGCGCCCAATCCAGCGCCTTCTCGTCGATGGGCTGGCTTCGGTCATCGAGAAAGACGGTGCCGCTCGCGTGGCGGACCTTGCGCGCCTGATTGAGAGCTTCCAGAACCGGGCGACTCAACTCTTGCCGCACCGCCTTTCCGGTCTTGCTCCGCAGGAACTTGAAGCTGCCCGAGACGATGCGCCTTCCCTCGTACTGCAAGTTGAGGCCGGACCAGCGCAGCCGCCGCGTTACCCCCTTATCCACGCCGGTGTGGCAGGCCCACCCGATGACGCAAACGAGCCAATTCGGGCAGACGGCGATGAGCCGGTCGTACTCGTCTCGCGTGAGTGCGCGGCTGGTCCCCGCGGGCTCTGGTGGACGCTTCACCTTGAGCGGCTCGGCGGGGTTCTCTTTCACCAGCTCCAGACCCTGCGCCCATCGGAACATCGTCCCGAGTGATATGAGATCTTTCCTCACCATCGACGGACTGACCTGCTCGATACGCGCATTCCGGTAGCGTTGCACCTTGAGCGCGTCAATGTCCGCCACCAGTGTCTCGGGGCCGAAGTAGCGGAGCCAGCCACGCGCCTTCTCCTCGTAGTAGCCTGTCCGCCCTCGGGAGCGGTAGTGGCGCAAGAAGGACTCGGTCAGCTTCCCGAGGGTGAGGCCGGCCTTGTTGGTACCCCGAATCTCCTGGCGCAGCGCCGCCGGATTGTGCTTTCCCGCGTTAATTTCGTTTTCGATTCTGAGCTGGAGACGCTCCGCCGCACGACGGCTTGAGCCAGCCTTGTACTGGAGGCGCTTGCCGCGGAAGAAGTAATCTACATACCAGCGGCCGGATTTCTGTTCACGGTAAACTCGCATGCCTCATTCTACCAGACATTGTCCCGCGCTTCAGATCTTGGCTGGCGCCTCCATCGATTCCTGAACCGCAGTCGCTGCCCTCGGAAGGTGTAGTCCACGAACCAGCATCGTCGTTTGGTGTCCTTATAG
>JAPUKU010000247.1 GCA_027295505.1 Acidobacteriota bacterium | reverse complement strand
GAGCGCCACCGGATCAAAGGGTATCAAGCGCCCGTCAGGACTGCTCAACGGCTGGAGACGAACCTCGCAATCAACACACAGCCCCTCCGGGTCTATCTGACTGACATTGATAAACATCCGGGGCCGCCTGAACAAAGAATTATAGCACCGGCCCGGGGGGTGTCAACCCTGAGGCTGGGGCTCGGGAGCTTCAGCGGACTCGATTTCCCGCATCTCCGCAAGACCTTCCTCGTGATTCGGGGTGATCTCGAGGGCCTTCTCCAAGACCTTCTTGGCCTTGTTGCGCCGACCCTGGATCCGGTACAGACGGGCCAGGCAGACTCGGTAATCCGGGTTCCAGGAGTCGAGATCGATTGATTTGAGGTAATTGTCCTCTGCCTGCCTCTGCCACCGCTTGTCCGGGTTTCGTACCTGGATATTGCCCAGTAGGGCATGGTATTCCGCCTGAGGGTCGTGGCGGAGGGCCTCTTGGGCGTAGATGAGGGCGTCGTGGTACTGCATCTGCCGCATCGCCCCTACTGCCAGCTTGTAATAGTGCTGTCCCCGCCCTTCTCGCTCCTCTTCCGAGGTCTGTCTCTGGGTCTTGTTCAGCTCGCGCCGGAGTGCGAAGTCACCGAGGTTCACGGATTCAGAGCGCCCCGCGGACTTGCGCTCCACCGCCTCCCGGAGACCCTTCATCTGGATCTCCTTCATGCCCAGGAAAGCCTCGACGAGCCGGCTCTCGATGATCTGCAACTCCTCCTTGAGCTCTTTCTGGACTTTCGGAAGAAAAGAGGCGGGATCGAACTCCTGGCGCCGGCGCTCATAGGCGCTCTTGATCTCTTCGGGGCCCGCCTGCATAGGCACTCCCAGCACCTCGTGCGGCGCCTGGGAGCGGATGATGAGATACGCTTCGCGGATCCGCATGCGCTCGTTGCGCGCCGTCTCCTCAAAGGCACGATGCTTGTCGACGAGATCCCGCAGGCTGAACAGCCGTGTTCCCGATTCTTTGGCATCGAACTGAACCATTCCAAGTACAAGCACTCCGTACAAGAAACGATAAGTGGCTTCCTCCATGTCTGGCGGCAGGATCGACACGATGTCCCGGATGGCGGTGTTCCCGTCCACCCGGGAGAGTACGAATCCCTCGCTTGAAGTCAATCCAAGCTTCTCGACCGGCAGGAAGATCGATGGGTTGATGCTGATCGGCTTATCGAGTGAGAGGAGCACTTCCTGCACCGGATCGAAGTCCGCCATCTTGGCAATGCCTTTCAGAATGGTCTCAAACGTAAAGAGCACGTTGCTGTCGAAGACGTCCTTGAGAAGCCAGCCCTCCTTGAACTGATAGAGTCCCTCCGACCAGGAAAACACGCTCTCCACTCCCCTGCGCACAATCGTGCGTATGGGGGCGTCCAGTGTGCTCTTGTCGAGCAGGCCCTGGTGAATGAGTGCCTGCGGCAGATCTGTGGGAGAGGCTAATTGAGCCTGCACTTCTTCCAGAGCGGAAGTCTCTACGAGTTCCTGCTCACGCAGCACCGTGAGCAGATGGTCCTCGGGACGGCAGCCATGAGCAAACTGCAACATGCCCCGATCAAAGTGCAGGACCCAGCTCTCATCGCCATGGATGAGAGACAGGGATCCCGAACGCTCCTCGAAGTAGAGGTCCCTGAGGATTTCAGCCAGAATGTGACTGGTCCAATGTCCTTTCATCGTCTAACTCCGTCCTTCCGTCCCCATTACCTTCATCGAGCGACAGCCGCGGGTTGCGGCTCCTTCTCGGAATCTTGTTTCGGCAAGTCCGTGCGGACCGGCAGGCTGAAAGAGAACTTACTGCCGGCTGAACCGGCGCTCTCCACCCAGATGCGCCCGCCGTGGGCCTCAACGGCCATTTTGCAGAAAGTCAGTCCCAGCCCGCGGTCTGCCCTGTGCCGCGACTTCTTGGAATCCACTTGGGCAAATTTTTCAAAGATTCGCTCATGGTGTTCAGGTGGAATCCCCTGGCCCTGGTCGGCGACACAGACGACTGTTTCTTCCTCGCCCGGTGTGACACTGACCTTTATTTCGGTGTTCTCCGGTGAATACTTGATAGCGTTGTTAAGAAGGTTTCCAATCACCCTCTGAATGAGTTCGCGATCGGCGTTGATTTCAATCGAGGTTTCGTCATTCTGGAGCACGAGGGTCTTCTTTTCAACTTCACAGAGTCCCCGCAGTTCTTTGATGGTTTCCCTGGCAATCTCCGTCACGTTGAATCGTGACCACTGCAGATCCATCTTTTCCTCTTCGAGCTTGGAGATATCGAGAAGGTCCATGATCATCTTGAGCAGGCGGTTACTGCTATCCCGTGTCTTGAGCAGCAAGTGCTTGCGTTTCTCTTCATCTATATTGCGGCCCTTGCGCATGAGCAGGTCGATGTTACCCATGATCCCGGTCAGGGGGTTTTTGAGATCGTGGACAATCATCTGCATCAGGGAATCCTTGAGATGCTCCAGTTTCAAGAGTTCCTGATTCTTTTCTTCCAGCGCCGCCTTGGTGCGCGCGACTTCATCGTGCAATGATTTGGCCCGCAGAACCGAACGCATTTTAGCCAGCAGCTCCAGCCGGTTGATGGGCTTTGCTAGGAAATCATCGGCTCCGATCTCCAGGGCCTGAACCTTGTCCTCGAGGGAGCTGAGCGCGGTCACCATGATGATGGGAATCAGCTGGGTCTCCGGCCGCCTCTTGAGCCTCATACATACTTCATAACCATTTACTTTTGGCATCATGGCATCGAGGAGCAACAGATCAGGTGCGTTGTCGTTGACGATCTTCAGAGCTTCTTCGCCGTCGTACGCTGTGATGACGTCGTATTTGTTCGCCCGCAGGATTGACTCTATCAGACGTACGTTTCTCTCGTCGTCATCCACTATCAAGATCTTTGGTGCATCGCTCATATGCTACTCCTTCGAGGTCACGGATTCTCTTGACTGAATGTACCGGGCAATCTGTTTTGGAAATTGATCCGTATCGATCGGTTTGCGAATATATCCCACACAACCTGCGTCGCGGGCCCGCTGCTCATCGCCCTTCATCACGTGGGCACTCAATGCCACGGTGGGGATATGTGTGGTGCGCGGATTACTCTTCAGGGTTTTCGTACATTCCAGGCCATCCATATCCGGTAGCTGGATGTCCATGATGATGAGATCGGGCGACAGCTTTTCAGCGAGATCGAGCGCCGTGCGAGCAGTGGGTGCCTGAGCTACGCTGTATCCCTTGCTCGAGAGAAGATCACAGATCAGCCTCATGTTTGCAGGGTTGTCCTCTACTACGAGGATCTGATGATCGGAAGCTTTAAAGGACTCAATGGAGGGCAGGTCGGGAATTTGGGGTTCATCACGGGTGGGTCCACTTCGTTTGTTGTTGTGGACATCCGTTGGCCGTTTTGGGGGTTCCGCGGGCAGCAGGAACTCGTCCGCGGTGGGCGCGGCGCTGGGAAGATAGAAAGAAAACATGCTTCCTTTATTCGTAGTCGATTCGACGATGAGCTCGCCACCATGCATTTCGACGAACTTCTTCACCAGAGTCAAACCGAGACCGGTGCCCTGGTATTTTCGTGAATAGGAACCGTCCACCTGCATGAAGGCCTCGAAGATCCGGCGTTGATCTTCATCGTTGATGCCGATTCCGGTGTCGACGACCGAGACCTTGATGCCCTCGTCTTGCGAGCGGACGATGAGAAAGACGCGCCCCCCTTCAGGGGTGAATTTGACAGCATTGGATAGAAGGTTGTTGAGGATCTGCCTGAACTTTCCCTGATCTCCGCTAAAGAGCGGCAGGTCGTGTGGCACATCAGCCGCGAGCTCGATCGTCTTACGACTGGCGGGCACGTGAAGAACGGTCATGGCCTCCGACACGGCGCTCCCCACCTCGAAGGGCTCGATACGCAGGACCATCTTGCCGGCCTCAATCTTGGACAGATCGAGGATGTCGTTGATAAGTTCCAGAAGGTGCCGGCCACTGCTCAGAATGTCATGCACATAGTCTGTCTGGGAGTCGTTGAGCTCGCCGAAGGTCCGATCGATGAGGAGCTCTGAGAAACCAATGATGGCGTTCAACGGCGTGCGCAGCTCGTGTGACATGTTGGCCAGGAACTCACTCTTGAGGTGGCTCACGCGCTGTAGCTCCTTGTTCGAATCCTGGAGTTTGCGGTTGAGCTCCTCTAGCTCCTTGGTGCGGTCGCGCACCTTGTTCTCTAGCGCCAGGTTTATTCGTGTGATTTCCTCAGAGTGCTTGCGCTCCTCGAAGAGTCGATCCATGTACAGCTTGTACGAATAGTAGAGGAGAACGCAAAATGGAAGCGCCAGGATGAGGCTGACGATGCCGAATTCAAGAATGAAATACGAGACGGCCAGGGAAATGGATCCGCCCGCGACGTAGCTCGGGGCGGACCACATGAAATTCTCATGCCAGACACGGGAAAATGAGGCTCTGTTATAAAGGGCCACGGCAATGGCTATGCCGACCGTGTTGACGGTGTAGTAGGAGAGCACACCCGCGAGCAGGGCGACGATAGTCCGGGTCGACATGAGGTTGTCCGCACGGGAGGCCATGAGTTTGAACATCTCGCCGCCAGCGGCCGTGGTGATCGCGAAAATCGCCACGTTGAACCAGCGCCTGTAGCGGCGCGTGGCCCTTTGAGATGTGAAGAGGGACACCAGGAGGCTGGTTTCAGCGACCAGGATGGCAGCCGGCGTACTCAGAATGAGTATGGCCGTGAAGGTAAGGGGGTGAGAGATCATCAGCTCGATGCGGGTCCCCTTCGTGTATCCCATGCGAACGGTGCGGGGACCGAGAAGAGCGCTGATGATCAGCAGCGCCACAAGCTCGGTGGTGATCACAAGCTGTGGAGATTGAATGGCCCAGCCCAGAACGATCAGACCGCCGACGGTGATGAGCAGGATGTAGGCTTTCAGCAGACCGCTCAGCTGTTGCCAGTCGCCTCCCATCCAACGGCCAAACCATGATGCTGTTGTTGAAGTCATAGGTGTTCCGACGGAGTTGTTCCTCAGCGGTTGTCGGGCGAGCGAGGATTGATGCCGTACTTCTTGAGCTTGCTGTAGAGGCTGCTGCGATTGATGCCAAGCACTGAAGCGGTAAGTTTTTTGTTCCAATGGCATTCGGCGAGCTTCTTGAGAATGTACAGACGTTCGTGCTCGTAGAGCGACAATCCCACGTCGTTACGCGGTTGCAGATTTTTTCGGAGGCTCATTGGCAATTCGTCGATACCAAGCCGATCGCTCTTGGTGAGCACGATGGTGCGCTCGAGCACGTTCTCCAGCTCACGGATGTTCCCGGGCCAGCGGTAGCGCGTCAGAGCATCCATGGCTTCCTGAGAGAATCCACCCACGTCCTTGCCGATTTTTTTTGAAAAACGCTCCAGAAACTGCTGACTCAGGAGCGGTATGTCTTCAACCCGTTCGCGAAGGGGGGGGAGGTTGATGGGAATGACGTTGAGACGGTAGTAGAGATCATTGCGAAAGCTCCCCGTCTCCATGCTTTCGAGCAGGTTCTTATTGGTCGCTGCGATCACTCTCACGTCAACCTCGAGAGTTTTCTCGCCTCCCACGCGTTCGAACCGCCGTTCCTGGAGAAAACGCAACAGCATGAGTTGGGTGGCGGCGCTGATGTCGCCGATTTCGTCCAGGAACACCGTGCCGCTGTTGGCGAGTTCGAAACGTCCTTTCTTCTGGCTGATGGCGCCCGTGAAGGCGCCTTTCTCGTGGCCGAAAAGCTCGCTGTTGAGCAGGCTTTCTGTGTACACAGTGCAGTTGGTCTCAATAAACGGGTTCTCTTTTCTCGCGCTGTTATAGTGGATGGTACGGGCTACCAGGCCCTTCCCCGTTCCGCTCTCGCCCAGGATCAGAACCGTGGAGTCGGTGCGCGTGATCTCCTGTAGAAGCTCATAGACCTGGCGCATGCGGGGGGACTTGCCGAGGAAGTTGCTCAGCGAATATTTCACTTCGAGGTCTTTCCTGAGCTCGACGTTCTGCTTCTTCTGCTCGTGGAGCGCCTCTGCCGTGCGCCGTCTCTCCTCACCCAGGCGCCGCAGCTCGACAGCTTTGCCGACCAGGTGCAGGAGGTCGTTACGATCGACGGGCTTGAGAACGTAGTCATGGGCGCCCTTCTTGAGGGCAGCCACCGATGACTCCACGCTCGGGTTTCCGGTGAGGATGACGACCAGGGTTCCGGGGTGAGCCCTCTTGGTTGCCTCCAGGATTTCCAGCCCGCCTACAGGCTTCATCACCAGGTCTGCCAGAACGAGGTCAAAGACCTCCTCCTGGACCTTCGAGAGAGCGGCCTGACCGTTTTCAACGGCCGTGACGCGGTACCCTTCCTGTGCCAGAATGGTCTGGAAAAGCTTGAGGGTCTGTGGATCGTCATCGGCGACAAGAATGTGAGATGTCCTGTTGTTCATCACGATGCAGTTCTCCTGGGCGTGATCCCGTGCGAGCGGGGTCGCGGCTGTCCACATTCAAAGCAAGAATGAGGCCATGGGGTGCGGATCTGGACAGACCCAATAAGTGTTTAAATGTCCGACACTTAACAGGACAGACGGGGGACACTACTGGGGGGCGGGGTGGTGCTCTCTCCGTGCCTGTTACGAAAAGTGGCAGGATAGGAAGGGTGCTGCTCCTGCTGCTGGCAGGCCTGATTTCGGGTCTGGCTTCTGCCCCCCACGGCCGCGCTGAAGTGCCGCTGGCGGTGCTTCCCGAGAAGATCGAGCCGCTCATCGACGGGATCGTGGCCGCAGTGCACGAAGGTGACTATGTCGCAGCGCGTCAGCTCCTTGACGACGCCTACGCGCTGTCCCCCTCCGATCCCGGCGTGTTCTGGTCGCACGCCTTTCTGCTGGTGTGGGAAAGTGCCTATCGTCTGGATGAGGTCGCTGCGGATGCCGCTTTCGTGGCGCTGCTGGATGCGATCCAGGCCCACCACCAGCGTGTGGGGCGCGGTTCCTCCAATGAACCGAGAGCAGCCTATTACTATGGTCTGGCGAGCCTCATGCGGGCCCGGACGCGGATCGAAGGACCCGACAAGGAACTCTTCAAGGCGGCCGCGGACGCGCGCCGTGGGATTCGCTCGCTGGAGCGTGCTGTGAAGCTGGGATACAACACTCCGGATGCCTCATTCTGGATCGGCGCTTATCGCATCATGGCCGGCTCGGCGCCCGCAGCATTGCGCGCGGTACGTTTTCTCATCGGCATGCCGAGCGCGAGCCGGAAAAAGGGGCTTCGTGAGCTGGACCATGCCGTCTTGGAAGGCCGGAGGTTTCGCCTGGAATCTTCGCTCATGATGGCAGGCGTGCTGGCGGGGGATAGGAAGCAAGGGTACGAGCCTGCCCTGGCTCTGATGTCGTCCATTCTTCCCGATCTAACGAGACGGGGGTCGATTCTGCCCGGCTACGCGGGAAAGCTTCTGGCGGGGTGGGGGCTCAACCGCCCGGCGATGTCATTGTGGAGGCGAATCTTGGATCGCCGCGCCGTGCGGCCGGAGCTGTACAACGATCTGGAGACGGCCACCGTGCACTACAGCATGGCCCGCCTCCTGGTTGAGGAGTTTCGCTGGGCCGAAGCCATACCGCACCTGAAGCGGATTCTGGAGGGGCCCGAGCTGCAGGCGCCCCGTCTGAGCCAGCGCGCCCGTCTGCTTCTGGCACGTTGCTACCAGCGCCTGGGGGATCGGTCTCAGGTGGTCCGGCTCCTGGAGCAATTTTCAGGATCGGGAAAGACGCGCAAACGCCTCGCTAACCTGATGGCCGCGTCCTATCCCGATCCGGTTGTGGAGCGTGAAGTCTCCATGGCTCTGAAATACTGGAATTCTGGGGGTGCGGTTGTGGCCCTTGCAGCGCTCGAAGATCTGCTCCTGCGACGACCCACGCATGCAGCGGCCCGCTACCACGCGGGCAGGGCAGCTTTCAGACTGCACCGTCTGGAGCGTGCAGAACATCACTTCCGAATGTTATTGGGCCTTGACCGGCAGAGTGCTCTGTCCGAGACCTTGCTCGGCTGGAATCATCTGTACCTGGGCTGGTTGGCTGACCTGAAGGGAGCCCGCGAGGAAGCCCTCATCCATTACAAAAAGGTTCAGAAAATGAAATCTTTCGATGCCTACCGGGCTGGCGAACTCTACGCGCAAATGCCGTACAGTCGTGTCTCTTCCGGGAGTGTCGGTGGTTGGGTACCGCCGGGCGGCGAGGCTCCGTGGAGCGGGCAGGATACTGTGGAGAGAAAGGCCGTGACCTCGAGCGACGGCGAAGTTGCGGATCAGTAACCGCGTTCGAAGTGGGTTAGAACGCGATCCACGAAGCGGCGCGTTTCTTCAAAGGGCGGGATACCGTTGTGCTCGTTGACGGCCTGTTCGCCTGCGTTGTAGGCGGCTAGCGCCAGGACGATGTCCCCCCCGTAGCGCGCTACCAGGTTTCGAAACAGGCGTGCCCCCGCTTCCAGGTTTTCCTTGGGGTCAAATGGATCCTTCACTCCCAGCTCACGTGAAACATGCGGCATCAGCTGCAGGAGGCCCTGCGCGCCGCGGTGCGAGACAGCCCGCGCATCGAAGTTCGATTCGACCCGCACCATGGCTGCGAGAAGTTCCGGGTGCAGCCCGTGGAGAGCGGCCGCTTCCTCTACCATCCTGAGTGTGGCCTCCACGGTGGAAGGCTTGCTCTGAGTTGTTTCTCCTGCCGTGTTCTCGCGGGGCACGGCGGCGGGTAACGCGGACACAGGAGCCAGCGGACGCGGCTCGGCTCTCGGCACCTCGGTCCTGGGGGCGCGGCTGTTGGGCAAGAACTCGATCTTTACCAGATCGTCGGTCCGGACAGCGAGCTCGCCACCCCCGCTCAGGTGCAGGAACGTCCAGCCGCCCAGGTGCTCGACCTTGTCGGCCGCTAGGGACCCTCCGGTGCGAAGGAAGACCACAGAGGCTGGCTCCGTCCGGCTGGCCTCAAGATTCGAGCCGGATGCCATCAGACCGAGCCCGACCCACAGCACTCCCCTCAGAAGCCTGCCGGGTTCTCTGCGGACACCCGGACGATTCAGCAGCTCAAGTCCCATGGTTGCCCTAACTATACGAGAGGCACTGCTTCGGGACAACTCCTCAGCAGCGCCCGAATGCGCGCTCCAGGGCCCGGTCGGTGAGCCTCAGGACAATTGGGCGCCCATGAGGGCACAGGAACGGGGTCCGTGTGCGAAGCAGCTCGCGAAGGAGAAATTCCATTTTTTCCATTGAGAGGGGTGTATGTACCTTTATGGCCGCGTGGCAGGCACAGCGCGCAGCCAGCCGATTTCGAAGTGAGGCCAGGGCCCGACCCTGGCGCGCCTCAATCCCCTCCTCCAGCAGCCCACGCACGAGCGCCTCAACGTTCTCGCTGCCAGCCACGGCGGGAGCCTCTCTGAGGATCACCTCGCGGGGGCCGAACGGCTCGATGCGGAATCCCGCCTCCTCCAGCTCGGACCGAACTTCCTCAAAAGTCACCATTTCCTCGGGCGAGAGGGTCACGGGCCTGGGCAGCAGGAGGGGCTGGCGCTCCGCCTTGCCTTCGTCCCATTGGCGCAGGATGCGCTCGTACAGGATGCGCTCATGAGCCACGTGCTGGTCGACGATGAGCAGGTCGCTGCCATCGGTCGCCACGATGAAGGAGTTGCGGTACTGAGCCAGAGGCACCAGCGATGTGGGGGCTTCGCCCCCCAGCGGAAGGGGCCGGGCGGCGGCTTCCGGGGCGGCGGGTTGGGGCCGGAGAGTGGCTGTGGAACCAAAGGTGGCTCTCACAGGCTCCCGTAGAGTTTGCCCCGGAGCCGGCACGCCCGGATCGAGCACTGTGGCCCACTCGCCGCCAGGAGGCGCCGCCACCGGCTGGCCGGAGTCCTCCGGCATTCCGGCCACTGGCGTCGGTGCGGTGCTGAAAGCAAGGACGCGCAGCGCGGCCCCGCGCACGGCACCGTAAACCAGGGAGCGCACCCGTCCGGGCTGGCTGAAGCGTACCTCCCACTTGGCCGGGTGCACGTTGACGTCCACCGCTTCGGGTGGAACTCTGATGAATAGAAAGGCGGCAGCATGTCTGCCCCTCGGGATGTAGTCGGAAGCTGCCTCGTGGATGGCATGCCCCAGCGATCGGTCCTGGATCAGGCGGCCGTTCACGTACAGCCACTGGCCGCTGCGGTTGCCTCGTGAGCCGGCGGCGTTGGAAACAAGTCCCCTTACCAAGAGACCGCCGGTACTTTCCTCCTCCACCTCCAACAAGTGTTCGGCCACCTCCACGCCCTGGACCTGGGCAACTCGCTCCTTGAGGGAGTTTGTCGGAGCGGCCTCGAGCAGGAGGCGGCCGTCATGGATGTGCTCGAAGCGTACCTGAGGGTGGGCAATGGCAAACTGGCTGATACGCAGGCTCAGAGCCCGGGTCTCGGCTGCGGCGCTGCGCAGAAACTTTCGGCGCGCGGGAGTATTGAAGAACAGATCGCGGATTTCAATCTGAGTGCCGGGCGGATGGGGGTGGGGCTGCACCTTCTCCTGCTCGCCTCCCTGCACCGTCAGCACGGCGCCTTCCACGGTTCCCGTGGCACGGCTGATCAATCTCAAACGGCTCACGGAGGCAATCGAAGGAAGAGCTTCACCGCGAAACCCGAGGGTCTGGATCTGCTGCAGGTCGGAGGCATTGCGAATCTTGCTTGTGGCGTGCCGCTCGAGAGCCAGTGCCAGGTCGCCAGAAGCAATACCGGAACCATTGTCGAGCACCCGGATGAGGCTCAGGCCGGCGCCCTGGGTCTCGATCCGGACGCGGCCCGCTCCCGCGTCGAGCGCGTTCTCGATCAGCTCTTTGATCACGGAGGCGGGGCGCTCGATGACCTCACCCGCGGCGATCTGATCGATGACGCCGCTCTCGAGACGCTGAATAGCACTCATGACGATAACCGCATCCTAGCAACCCCAGCGGCGAAGGGTCAAACACCCCAAATTGACGCGCTGGGGAGTGAGTGGATAGATCCGGTATAGTAGGGCCTCACCGCGAGCGACCCTTTCGTCCGCGGGCTTCATGTCTGCAGAAACCACCACCCTGAAGACACCACGCTGGCCGCACGCCGGCGATAGGTTTGAGCACGCCACCATGGCCGTGGCAGGTCTGGTCCTGCTGCGGGTGCTGCTTGAGCATGGCTACCGGCTCGATCTGCCCGGGGCATGGCACCGGGGCTTGTCTCTTTCTGAGCCGGTACTGCTGGTGCTGTTTCTGATCACCGCCTCGGTGCGGACCGCAGTTCGCTGGCGTGAGATGGGCCGCTCATCGGTGCGGCACTCGGCGTTCGATGTGGCGACTCTGGTTATTACTCTTGTGGGCCTGCCGGGGCTGTATCCCGCGCTCGTTCTGGTGCTCCTGCGGCAGGCCGGGCTGGCGGTGCGCTGGATCTTTAGCACCTCGTGGGCTCAAGACTGGCTGCGAGCACTTCAGACGACTCCCGAGCGGTTGCTGTTGCTCTCATTCGGGTTCCTGATTCTGGTCGGCACCTATTTGCTGAGCCTTCCCGCCGCCGTTGCGGGAGATACGTCGGCCGCCTGGCACGAGGCGCTCTTTACGGCAGCGTCCGCCGTGTGCGTCACCGGTCTGGTGGTCGTGGATACCGGAACCTATTTTTCACTCTTCGGCCAGTGGATCATCCTGGCGCTGATCCAGGCAGGGGGGCTGGGAATCATGACCCTGTCGACGGCCGCCGCCCTATTTCTCGGCCGGCGCCTGGGATTCGGCCAGCGCAAGGCACTTCAGTCTCTACTCGGACAGGACAGTGCTCAACTCCTGAAGCGCACGATCCGTTTCATTGTGTTCATGACGTTCAGCATCGAGGCTGTAGGCTTCCTGTTTCTGTGGATCTACTGGTGGATCGAGGGTGGCGGGATGGCTCGCTCCGCCTACCTGGCAATCTTCCACGCGGTGTCTGCTTTCTGCAATGCAGGCTTTTCACTTTTTACGGATAATCTGATGGGGTTTAGAGACAGCTTCTGGGTGCAACTGTGCATCGGAACCCTGATCATTGCTGGCGGTCTCGGGTTCATGGTCATCGCGGATCTTGGTCGGCGCGAGGTATGGCGCTCGATTTGTGCAGGGCACTGGCCGGCACTCAGTCTGCATTCTCGTCTCGTGCTCATATCCAGCACGGTTCTCCTTCTCGTCGGTACACTGGTGATCTTCTTTCTCGAGTTCGACAACACACTGGCGGGCATGCCGCTGCGAGAGAAGGCACTGGCATCGGCATTCCAATCGCTGACCTTACGCACTGCGGGGTTCAACACCATCGAAATCGCGGCCGTGAAGCCAGCTACCCTGGTGGTGATGATCCTGTGGATGTGGGTTGGGGCCGCGCCGGGTTCCACGGGTGGGGGCGTCAAGATCAGTACGGTAGTGGTATTAATACTTCTGTTCCGGAGCCTTCTCCGTGGCCGGCCGCAGGTCGAGGTGTTCGGGCGTACCATTGGAGCAGAGACAGTGAACAAGGCCATCGCAGTCGCCCTGGTCTCGGGCATCATCGTGGCGGTCTTCCTTTCACTGTTTCTTTGGATGGAGCCGGATCTCGGCTTTGATCGCGTGCTGTTCGAGTCGGTATCGGCCTTTGGTACGGTCGGTCTGTCCACTGGAGTCACCCCGCAGCTGGGTTTGACGGCGCGTGTGCTCATGATATTTCTCATGCTTGCAGGCCGGCTCGGACCGTTGACGCTGGCCCTGGCGGTCGGACGCAGCCGGTCGGTCGTACCTGTTCATTATCCGGAGGGGAAGGTAATCGTGGGCTGAGGTACCAGCGGCCGCGGCTGGTGATACCAAGGAGACAGACATCATGTTGCAATTCGCAGTCATTGGCCTGGGACGATTTGGTACAGCGATCGTCCGAACTCTGGCGCAGAAGGGAGCCGAGGTTCTGGCGATTGACAATGATCCCGAAGTCATCGAAAGCATTAAGGACCAGGTCACTCAGGCCGTTTGTCTGGATGCCACCAACGAGGCCGCCATGCGCTCCACAGGGTTGGAGGGTATCGACACGGCCATCGTGGCCGTCGGTGAGAGCGTCGAGACGTCGGTGATGACGACTGCCCTGCTCAGCAAGCTTGGCGTTCCCCGCATCGTGGCCCGCGCCACCAACGAGCTTCATCACCTAATCCTTGAAGAGATTGGCGCTGTCCGGGTCGTTAATATCGAGCAGGAGATGGGCGAGGAGCTGGCCAAGAGCATTCTGGCGCCGGATCTTCAGGAAAAGATCACCCTCACGTCCGGGCACTCGTTGGCAGAGGTGCTGCCACGGCCGGAGTTCGTGGGCCGGACCATTCGAGAGATCGATCTGCGTGCACGCTACGGTGTCAACCTGATCTCAATCCAGCATCGCCGGCCGGAGGTGACAGATCAGGGCGAGAACCGCTTTGATGTGACCGTGAACGATCTTCCCTCGCCGGATGACCGGGTGAACGCCCACGATATTCTGGTTGTGGTGGGCCCGGATGAGGCGATCGAGCGGCTTGTATCACCATGAAGCGTGGCCTGAACGATTCGGCGCCACCCGGGCGTGACGCAGGCCAGGGGAAAAGACCCCGTGGCATCGGACCCGGGCACCCGCACCGGTGGTGGTGGGGCGGGATCCGTGCACGTGTTGCCCTGGCCATGGTTCTGGTGCTGGGGGCGGTTGCCCCGGCATTCGTTCTGGCGCTCTATTACTCCGCGCAGATGCAGACCAGCCTGCGCCGGCTGGCTGAGGTGGAGTCTCCTCTGGCGTGGACGGGTGTTCGTATCGCCATGAACATCCGTATTGCCCTTCAGGAAGAGCACGAGTTTCTGCGTTCGGGTTTGCCTCGAGCTCTAGAGCGGCAGGCCGCAGCGCTGGCGGAAATCGAAGGTCTGCTCGACAGCGGCGAACGGGTCGCGGCTCCGGATGATTCCCACCTCAGGGAAGCTCGCCGCCGGCTCGAGGACTACCGGGTGGCAGCCCTGACTCTGCCCTCGCTGCATCTCGCCGGAGAGAGGCAACGCAATTCGACACTGGAGCACCTGCAGCAGACGGGAGAGGCGCTGGCCGCAGAAGGGCGTGCCATGGCTGAGGAAGCATGGCAGCGGGCCTCCCAGACTCGCACGCAATCCCTTCAGGCCGCCAGCTATGCGCAGCGTAATCTTCTAGTGGCGCTGGCCGTGGGAGTTTTGTTAACCCTCTATCTGATGTTGAGCATGCCGGGGCGCATCGTCGGACCGCTGCGGCGCCTGCTACACGCGTTGCAACAGGCTGCACAGGGAGACTACAGCGTGGGATCCCTGCCTCGTTCTCACGATGAGATTGGGGAATTGTCGGTGGGAATCGAAAGGCTGCTCGCCACCTTCAAGCAGTTCGATTCCCTGAAGGCTGAAAAGATCCGCGAGATGGGGACCCGCTTCCGACTCCTGGCGGAGGGAGTCAAGCTGCCCGTGGCCTGGGTCGATCAGGACCTCATCATTCGCTACTGCAACCCTGCGTTCGCAGAGGCGGTCGGGGCTCTCTCCGACGGTGCTTCGGTAGGAGCAGCCCTGGGCCCTGACTCGCTCGAGCCCATGCTCCAGCTGATGCTCAGGGGGCGCGATCCTGGAGATCTGCCACCGGTGGAGCCGATCTCGCCGGCGGCCGAGCCGAGGCGTTTCCATGCGAAGGCTCAACCGATACGTGACTCCAAGGGGGATCCGGTCGGTTTCCTGATCAGCCTGCGTTCCGCCATGGAGGCAACCAACGCGCCCTGAGGGCTTTGGGTGTCTCTCCCGGGAGACGTTTCCCGGGTCGGGAACCGTCCTCGACAGTGGACTCTTGCGGGGTTCTCAGCCTCGATTCACTGTTTAAAGAAGCCCCATATGACACAAGGGGTGCCGCCATGCAGGGTCTGGAGCTCCCATCTGGCAGTATCGGTGGTCTGTTAGCAGGCCTATAAGATCCATTAAATCAGAATCTTAGGGGATGTGAATGCGCCAGCGAACGTCCCAGCCGGTGCACAGGCGCTCGTGACTCCGAAGGCCTGGAATATTCTGGCAGCCATCTTGCATTCCAGTCTTGTGTGAATGGAACGAGGAGGTGGTTGCCCCATGTACCGATCACTTTTACCGACGGTCCGCTCGTATGACGCCGCCATCGACGCGAGCGAAGACAAGCCTCTGCTCAGCCTGCTCGCCGACGACGGTGCGGAGAGTCAAGACAAGCGGATCTACGATGAGGAGATTCGCAGCATTCTCATCACGGCTCTGAGCCGACTGCCCGAACGCGAACGTCTGATCATCGATCGGCGGTTCGGTTTTACGGGAGATACCCACCACACTCTGAAGGAAGTTTCGCAGATTCTACACTGCAGCCGCGAGCGCGTCCGGCAGCTGGAGAAGGTCGCTCTGACTCGCCTCCGGCAGGCATTAAACGAGCTCCGGCCGGAGCTCTACGTGAGCTGACGCGCCCTGCGGGCGGCGGCACGCCGCCCGTTGACCCTTGATGCTCGAACCCGGACGGTGGTCATCGACCGGCGCCCTCGCATTTTCTGGCGAGCGTAATCGACCGCGTAACGCACGATGGTTCCGGCAATGTCCCGCGAGCCGGCAGCCTCGAGTCCCTCGAATCCCGGTGAGGAGTTGATCTCGATCACCTTGGGGCCTCTACTCGACTCCAGCAAATCGACACCCGCGACCTGCAGACCCACGATGGCGGTCGCCTGCACGGCGAGCCGCTCGTATTCAGGCTCCAGATCGATGAGAGAGCCCGCACCGCCCCGGTGAATGTTGGATCGAAACTCACCGGCCAGCGCGGTCCGTCTCATGGCGGCCACCACCTGCCCCCCGACAATCAGCGCCCGGACATCTCTGCCGCTCGATTCACGGATGTACTCCTGAACCAGCAGATTCTGGTTCATCCCCCAGAAGGTATCCAGAAGCGATTCGACCTGCTGGGGCGTTTCGGCCAGAAGCACTCCCAGTCCCTGAGCCCCCTGCAAAAGCTTGAGCACTACCGGGCAACCGCCCACGAGCCGGACGGCCCGCTCAATCTGCGCCGGAGTACGGGCCATCACGGTTCGTGGGATATCGACACCGTGTCGGGAGAGAAGCTGCAAACAGCGCAGCTTGTCGCGCGAACGCGCGATCGGCACGGAGTTGTTGATGAGGGGCACTCCCATGATGTCGAACTGATTGACGATTGCCAGCCCGTACTCGGTGATCGATGCACCGATGCGTGGAATGACGACGTCCACGTCGGTGAGCTGTTTGCGGGGGCTGCGGTGATAAATAGTGTTAAACCGCGGCCCGATCCCCATGTGGCAGGCGAGAGGGTCGGCCACTACAGCGGTATGACCCTGCCTGCGCGCGGCCGACACGAGTCGGCGCGTCGTGTAGAGGGTACGCTTGCGGGAGAGAATGCAGAGCTTCAGAGGTCGGCGGTGTGGCACGTGCCTCCTCCCGGGCTCCCGGTTGAGAACGACTCATGGAGTCTTACTCTGAGCCCCCCACGCCTCATATGCGCCGGGTCCGGGCTGCTCGAACGCTAGTAACCCGCATGCTCGGACCTTCGCCGCTCTCTCGCAAAGCCTCCTGAGCGGCGGCGAGGCGCGCAACGGGTACCCGATAAGGCGAACACGAAACGTAATCCAGGCCGCAACGATGGAAAAACCCCACGGAATCGGGGTCACCGCCATGCTCACCGCACACGCCGATCTTCAGACCCGGCCGTGACTGGCGGCCCTCCTCGACCGCCTGTCGGACCAGGGCACCTACGCCGCTGATGTCGATCGACTGGAAAGGATCGAATGGCAGGATTCCCGACTCGACGTACTCCGGAAGAAAGGAGGTAGCATCGTCGCGTGAAAACCCAAACGTCATCTGGGTGAGGTCATTGGTTCCAAAGGAAAAGAAGTCAGCCTGTTTGGCGATTTCGCCCGCAACTAGACAGGCGCGCGGCACTTCGATCATGGTGCCAATCTGCACCTCGACCTGCTGCCCGCTGGCATGGAGTGTACGGTGTGCCACTTCCTCGGCCCTCAGGCGCAGCCGATGCAGTTCTTCAGAGGTGCCGACCAGCGGAATCATGACTTCCGGCACGGCTTCCACCCCCTCCCGTCTGAGGACACAGGTAGCTTCGTAAATGGCGCGTACCTGCATTTCGTATATCTCGGGATAGCTGACCCCCAGGCGACAACCCCGATGGCCCAGCATCGGGTTGACTTCCCTCAGTGCTTCGACCTTCCGTCGTAGCTTGCTCACCGTGATCCCCAGGTCCCTCGCCACTTCCTCCAGTCCTTCATCTTCTTCGGGAAGGAACTCGTGCAGGGGCGGATCGAGCAGGCGGATGGTGACCGGTAACCCCTCCATCGCACGCAGAATTCCGGAGAAGTCTTCACGTTGCATGGGCAGCAGGCGGTCGAGCGCTCTGCGTCGATCGCTTTCCTTGTCGGCCACAATCATGGCTCGCATGGGGGCGATGCGATCGGGAGCGAAAAACATATGCTCGGTTCGGCACAGCCCGATACCTTCCGCGCCCAGCTGCCGCGCCACCTCAGCGTCCTGTGGGGTATCGGCGTTGGCACGAACTCTCAGGCGACGTACACCATCAGCCCAGGACATGAGTCGTTCGAAATGCCGAAATAGGGCGGAATCATCCGGGGCCAGCGACTTTTCAATGAGAACCTGAACGATCTCTGAAGGCCGTGTGGGGAGCAAGCCTTCGATGACTTCGCCTGTGGAGCCGTCAATCGAAAGATAGTCACCCTCCCGCAGTAGCCGACCCTTCGCATGTACCCGGCCTTTGATGGAGTCCACTTCGAGGGTTCCGCACCCGGTCACACAGCATTTCCCCATGCCTCGAGCCACGACCGCAGCGTGCGAGGTCATGCCACCGCGCGCGGTGAGAATCCCTTCGGCTACCGCCATGCCGGCAATGTCTTCGGCCGAAGTCTCCGTACGCACAAGGATCACCTTTTCTCCAAGGTCGCGAACTCTGTGAATGGCTTCCGAAGTGCTGAGAACCATGCTGCCGCTTGCCGCGCCCGGTCCCGCATTGAGCCCACGTGCGATGATTCGGCCCTCGCGAGCGGCGGCGTCTCGTGCCTCCGGCTCGAAGACAGGAGCCAGCAGGTGCTGTAGCTGGCCGGGCTCAACCCGCTGCATGGCCTGTGATTGCCCAATCAGGCCCTCATCGAACATTTCGACAGCCGCACGTACCGCGGCGATTCCGGTTCGCTTCCCCGAGCGTGTCTGCAGAATGTAGAGACAAGATTTCTCGATCGTGAACTCGATATCCTGGAGGTCGCCGAAGTGTGCCTCGAGCCGGCGTGCCGTGCTCTCCAGGAGGGTGAAGGCCTCGGGCATCAGCTCCTCGAAGCTGTCTCCCATCGGCGGTGTCGCTCGCCGGAGGCCCTGCGGGGTTCTGATACCGGCCACGATGTCCTCCCCCTGGGCGTTCGGCATGAACTCGCCGTAGAGGAGCCGTTCACCGTTCGCAGGGTCCCGGCTGAACGCCACGCCGGTCGCGCTGTCCGGGCCCATGTTTCCGTACACCATGGTCTGGACGTTGGCCGCGGTGCCCCAGGAGTCAGAAAACCGGTGCATGCGTCGGTAAGTTTTCGCACGGGCTGTGTTCCAGGATCTGAAGACTGCCCGGATGGCTCCCCAGAGCTGCTCCCAGGGATCCTGGGGGAATGCACCCGCGAGTGAAATAAACTCCCGCGTCAAGCCACAGAGATCATCCACCCTGAGAGCGGCTTCAGTGCCCGATGGGGTCTGCTTGCAGCGCGCGGCCAGGCATTCCTCAAAACGTCCCGAATCAGCTCCGAGGACTACGTTGGAGTACATTTGCACGAGGCGGCGGTAGCAATCCCACGCAAAGCGCGGGTCGCGAGTGGCCTCCGACAGGCGCTCGACCGTCTCGTCATTGAGGCCAAGGTTCAGGATGGTGTCCATCATTCCGGGCATGGATGCTCGCGCGCCGGAGCGCACCGACAACAGCAGGGGGACCGGCCCCCCGCTGTAGCGTTTTCCGGAGAGAGATTCCAGCTTGCGGACGGCGTTCTCGACCTCCGGTCCGAGCTTGTCGGGCAATTGTCCCTCCGTATCCAGGAAATAGCGGCAGATCTCGGTGCTGAGGGTGAAGCCGGGAGGTACGGGTATGCCGATACGCGTCATCTCATGGAGGTTAGCTCCCTTGCCGCCGAGCAAGTCCATCTGATCCGCCTGGCCGTCTGCCTTCCCCCCACCGAAAGAGAAGACCCGGTGGCCGGCGGCCGGTTTTGCGGATTTCCGGGTGCGGCTCACGCTCTGCTCTCCCCTTCCACGACGATTTCGGAGAAGTCCGCGAGTTTCAAGAACATGTCGGAGAGCGAGCGTAACAAGCTCATGCGGTTCCGGCGCAGACTTGGATCACGATCCATGACCAACACATCGTTGAAGAACGTGTCGATCGCGGGCCTCAGTGAAGCTACAGCACGCAGGGCGTCGGGGTAGTTTCTCCTCTGCAGCAAAATCTCCAGCTCACCGCGAATCTGGTTCATTTGCTCGTGCAGGCTACGTTCAGCTTTCTCCTTGAAAAGCTGCGAATCAATTGCGCCGTCTCCGGAGCCCTGGGTCAGGATCTTGCGGATGCGTTTGAAGGCGATCGACAGAGATCCGAAGGTTTCATCATCGTGCACAGCTTCGAGAGCCGATGCTCGCATCTGCACGTCAAATGGATCCAATTGTCCAGCGGCGAGAGCGGCATTTATCATGTCATAGCGGTGGCCGGCTTGTTCGAGCAGGTAGCGAACGCGGCCGCGAACGAAATCCTGAAGTGCCTGTACGTTTTCCCTGGAAGGAGGGGGAACCCCCTGCTCCCGCACGATCTCCAGGGTCCGGGTCAGCATGGAGTCGAGGGGCAGGTGGATCTTACTCTCCAGAAGGATTTTGATTAGCCCCTGGCTGCTGCGGCGCAAGCCGAACGGATCGCGTGACCCCGTGGGGATTTCTCCCACGCTAAACAGGGCACCCACAGTGTCTAGTCTGTCAACCACGGAGAGTGCGCAGCCAAGCGGGGTGCCGGGAGCAGTGTCCTCCAGGGAGTGCGGGCGATACTGATCGTAGATGGCTCTGGAGATCTCCTCACGTTCTCCCTGTTCTCGGGCATACACTCCTCCCATAACTCCCTGCAGAGTCGGGAACTCCTTGACCATATCCGTCGTCAGATCGAGCTTGCTCAGCTCGAGCGCACGCTTCAGGGTCTCGGCCTCCACTGTCGGGAAGTGAGGTGCCACATCGGAAGCCAGGGAAGCTAGCCGCGCCACACGCTGTTCAAGGGTGCCCAGTTTTTCATGGAACAGGATGGCACGCAGGCGGGGAGCGCGGTTCTCGAATCGGATCCTGCGGTCTTCTGTCCAGAAGAATCGCGCATCAGTAAGCCGTGCTTTCAGGACGCGTTCATTGCCGCGGCGAATGATTCCCTTCGGATCGGAACGCTGATCGATCACCGCGAGGAAACACGGAAGAAGCTTTCCTTTCCGATCGGTCAGGGCGAAGAACTTTTGGTGGTGGCGCAGAGTGGCGAGCAGAACCTCACGGGGCAAAACCAAAAACTCGGGATCGAAACGACCGCTGATGATCTTGGGCCATTCCACTAGATGATTGACTTCAGCGAACGTTCTGGGATCGGGCAACAGCCTCCCGCGCGCGGATACGGCGGCACGGCTCAGATCGGATTTGATGCGCTTCGATCGTGACTCATGGTCGACCCAGACGCCAGCGCCACGCAGGACGCGCGCGTAGTCACTCGCTTTACGCAGGCGGACTTTAGGTCTGCCCTTTACCCGGTGCCCGAAAGTCTCTCGGCCTGAGCGCACGCCTGCCAGCTCGAGGGGGAGAACCTGGTCGTTCCAGAGGGCCAGCACCCAGCGTATGGGTCGTGTAAAGCTCCAGCCGGTCTGTTCCCAGTGCATGCTTTTCGAAAAGCTGAGTCCTTTCAGGACCTGCTCCACCAGTTGTTGGAGGAGCTCGGGGGTGGAGAGGCCAGAAACCTGGCGCGTGAAGCCCACGTACTCGCCTTTCGGTGTGCTGATCTTGCGCAGATCGGCAGGCTTGATCTTGTGCCCCCGGGCAAAGCCGATGGCTGCTTGGGTAGGCCGTCCCTCCCCGTCGTAGGCCACCCGGGCCGGGGGGCCCATCACTTCTTCCTCCCGATCATCCTGGCGGGCCGGGAGCCCTGAGATCAGCACGGCAAGGCGACGTGGTGTCGAAAAGGTTCTCCAGGACCTGGATGTGATGCGGTGCTCACGCAGGCTGGCATTCAGCGATTCTCCCAGGGCGGTGCGGGCCGCGTCGACCGCTGCTGCCGGAATCTCCTCGCACCCAACCTCCAGCAGGAAATCGTTCCGGGGCCGGCCGCGCAGACGTGCCCGGGGCACGGGCCTGGAAGTCCTGCGGACGGGAGTCCCCAGGGGGAATCCGAGCTCCTCCCGCTGTTGCAGATACGATCTGGCGCAGCGGCAGGCCAGATTCCGCACCCGCAGGATGTAACCCGTGCGCTCCGTGACGCTGACGGCGCCGCGGGCTTCCAGCAAGTTGAACAGGTGCGAGCAGCGCAGGCAGGCGTCGTACGCGGGAAGCATCAGCCCTTCCTTGATGAGACGGTGGGCTTCCGCTTCCGAGCGCTGGAAACCTTCGGAGAGTGCTTCGATCTCAGCGGACTCGAAGGCGTACTTCGAGAACTCCCACTCCTCGCGGTGGCGCACCTCGCGGTAGCTGAGGTGCTGGTTCCAGGGCAAATCGAAGATGCTGTCCGTATCGTGGAGATACATGCAGATTCGTTCCATGCCGTAGGTGATCTCAGCGGACACCGGCTCGAGTTCGAGTCCGCCGACTCGCTGGAAGTAGGTGAACTGGCTGATCTCCATTCCATCGAGCAGCACCTGCCATCCGACCCCCTGAGCCCCGAGCGTAGGCGACTCCCAGTTGTCTTCCTCGAAGCGAACATCGTGTCGGCGGGGATCGATGCCGAGGACGCGAAGAGACTGCAGGTACAGGTCTTGGACGTCCGACGGTGACGGTTTCAGGATGACCTGGAACTGATAGTGCTTGTAGAGTCGAAACGGGTTGTCTCCATAGCGTGCGTCGGAGGGGCGCCGTGACGGCTCCACGTAGGCGACGCGCCACGGCTCGGGACCCAGGACCCGAAAGAAAGTATCTGGGTTCATGGTGCCGGCGCCGACCTCAACCCCGCACGGCTGGGACAGAATGCAGCCGCGCCGGGTCCAATACTGCTGCAGCGCCAGGATTAGATCCTGGAAGCTGAGCGGCATCACCGCACCCCCATCTCGCGCAACACCCGCAGCGAGCGAAAGGGTCGTTCGGTGAAACCGGTGAGCAGCACCTGAAGAAAATTCTCGCAGTGTACAAGCAAATCATCGTTGCCCGATACCGCAGCCGGCGGCTGACGTATGAACGAGCGCAGTTGTTGCAGCACTCCGGTTTCCAGCTGAAGCCCGGATTCGCCGCAGCTGCAAGGTTTGCAGAGTAGTCCACGCTCGCGGGGCGCGTAACGGGCGCCGGAGCCCAGCGCGCCCGCACAGCGCACGCAAGCGGATAGGTCGGGCAGAAGCCCGTGGAGCCTGAGAGTCCAGAGTTCAAAGTAGCGCGCCGACCAGGCCGGATCGGCTCCGGCCTCGACGGCTGCCAGGGTGGCCATGAGGAGGCGGAAAAACTGCTCCTCTGACTGCTTCTCACGGCAGAACTCCTCGGTCACCTCGGCCACGTACGACAGGTATGCGGCCGCTTTGAGGCCCTGCTGGACCACAAAGTAGGAGTGCAGAAGATCACATTCGTCGATACGAGCCAGGTCATGTCCTTCGCGCTCGAAGTAATGGACCCGAACGTGGGAGAGAGGCTGGAGGGCCCCGCCGAAGCGTTTGCGGCTCTTGCGGGACCCGTGCGCGCGGCCCCGCAGTTTGCCCTCGCCCTGGGTCAGAAAGACCAGGATCTGGTCCGCCTCCCCCACAGCGTAAGTGCGCAGGAGAATGGCTTCTGCGGATTTTGGGGGCATCGGTTGGCGGCGTTCAACGGAGTCGTGAAGGGGAAATTCTAGCACAGCACTCGGGACCTCATCCGGATGCCATGCCGGATCGACGCCAGCGTTCCATGGCCGTGACGTCCTGGCGCCAGTTGGGGTGCACCTTGACCCAGAGGAAAACGGATGCAGGGCATTCGAAGCGAAGGCCGATTTCCTTCCGGGCACGGCTGCCAATCTCTTTGAGTTTCTGCCCGTTCTTGCCCACCACGATGGCCCGTTGTGATTCGCGCTCAACGTAGATGGTAGCCTCGATTCTCAACGATTTATCCCGAAGTACTGAATATCGCTCTACAACCACAGACACCGCATGCGGGACCTCCTGGCGGGTCTGCAGCAGCACCTGTTCACGGATCATCTCGGCCGCCAGCAGGCGCTCGGGCTGATCGGTGAGGTACTCTTCCGGATAGAGCGGCGGACCTTCCGGAAGCAGCCTCAGAAGGGTGTTTTCGAGCTCGGAGCACTGCGTTCCCTTGGCGGCCGATATCGGCACAATCTCCTGGAAGCTTCCCTCGAAGCGGACCTTGTCGATCAAGGGCAGGAGGTGCGGGCGCGGCACCTGGTCGATTTTATTCAGCGCCAGAACGATGGGCACGCGGATTTCCTTCAGGCGCGTGAACACGAAACGATCCCCCGGTCCCAGCCCCGTGGATGCATCGATCATGCACAGGACGACGTCCGCCTCACGCAGCGCGTCGGAGGCGACCTGGACCATGTCACGGTTCATGCGGAACTTGGCTTTGTGAAAGCCGGGAGTATCGAGATACGCGATCTGCCCACCCGGCAGGTTCTTCACTCCCAGGATGCGGTGGCGCGTGGTCTGCGACACGGGGGTTACGATGGCCACTTTTTCGCCGATCAGGTGGTTGAGAAGCGTCGATTTGCCGACGTTCGTGCGGCCGATGATCGACACGAAGCCACAGCGATGGGGCTGATCAATCGTTGCAGTCATCCACACTAAGGGTACGCGAAATACGAAGAAGAGGTGTCCGTCGGGTCAGGCGATCTCTTGTGGGGGAGGCGCCGGTGTGGCGAGACTCAGCCGCACACGGTGGACGCGTCGGCGGTCGGCATCGAGCACCTCGATACAAATCCCCTTCACCTCCAGTTTTTCACCCGGTGAGGGAATGCGTCCCAGAGTTGAGAAGATGAGCCCGCCCACAGTGTCGTATTCCCCGTTGCTCAGGTGAGTTCCGAACAGCTCCTCGATCCGATCCAGTTCGGCAAGACCGGTCACTAGGTAGGTGCTCTCCCCCTCCCGTACAATATCGTCTTCCCGTTCGTGTTCGTCGGCAATCTCCCCCACGATCTCTTCGAGAAGGTCCTCGATGGTCACGAGACCCGCTGTCAATCCGTATTCGTCCACCACCATGGCGAGTTGCTGGCGGCTCTTCTGCATGTCGCGGAGGAGCTCCGACAAGCGTTTAGTCTCCGGCACGAAATGAGCCGGGCGAAGCAACTTCTCGATGCAGTCTTCGGGGGTTCCCTGGCCAAGAAGCGGAACCAGGTCCTTGATGTGAGCTATGCCGACGATTTGATCCAGGTTGTCGCGGTAGACGGGGATCCTCGAGTGCTTTTCCTGTGAGACCAGATCGCGCAGAGCCCGCAAAGTGGCGCTGCGCTCGATGGCAATAATCTCCACCCTCGATGTCATGACCTCCCGGACGAGGGTGTCGCTGAATTCCAGGGCGCTCTTAAGGATTGCCCCTTCCTCCTCGCGTACGATTCCCTCGCGCTCACCCACATCAATGAAAGCTTCGATCTGTTCCTCGCTCTCGGTGTTGCGCCGTGCGTGGGAGGCGTCGTTCCGACGGCCCCTTCCTCCAAGCACTCGTAACAGTCCTCGCATGGGAACTGTGGCGGGAAGCAGCAGGTAGTGCACGCCGATCAGAGCGGGAACGATTATTGGAAACAGGTGCAACGGGTTGATCGTGGCGAGAGATTTGACGACGGTCTGCTCCAGAACCGCGAGGGCACCAAAGGCCACGACACCTACCAGCACGGTGCGGCCGGAGCTCAGACCTCGACCCCACAGATCGGTGAGAAGCAGGAGAAGGGCCGCTGCATAACAGGTCCGGTGGGCGATCTGCAACGAGATATTCAGCATCGCGGAAGTCTGCTCGGGACTCCTGCCGAAGACTCCCATGAGCCGAGTATCCCGGGTCAGGAGCCGGTAAATGCTCACCTGCCCGAGTGCCTGTAACGTGGAGAGAAAAAAGGACAGGACGAGATAGGTCAGTGCAAACAGGGCGGCGAGGATAAGAGCGAAGCTCACTGTAGCGGGATCATCTCCTATCAGATTCGACCGTGCGCTGGGAGAAGGCCGAGCCGTCTGCGCAGTCTCTGCTCCGTACGGTCCATCCGGCCACCGTCTGTTTCGTGATCGTAACCGAGCAGGTGAAGGTAGCCGTGGAGCAGCAGCAGCTGGATCTCCTTCGCCACACCGTGCCCGTGACGAACGGCCTGGAGCCGCGCGACCGGGACGCTGATGGCCATATCTCCCAGATAGGGCGCTTCCTGGGGGCATGCAGGTGCATCGTTGCCTCCGGTAGGAAATGACAGCACATCGGTGGTTGCGACCACGCCGCGGTACCGGGTGTTGAGCAAGCGCATGCGGGCGTCGCCAGCAAACAGAACCGTGAGAGTCCGGGGGGTAACCGGGGACGAATCGGGCCGCAGATTTGAATCCGGAGGCGCAAGGGCCGCCGCGCGCTGAAGCAAGCGCCGGCAACGCTCTGCGGACAGGGGCAGTCGCTGCAGACGGGAGACAACCTCGACCCTCAGGGCGCTACTTGTGGACACCAGTTTCTTCTTCGGCACGCTCGCGGGAAGTCGGAAATTGATAACCCGGGTACTCAATGCGATGGTGGTAGACGCTCACGAGGGTTTTCACGTACGCGTCGAGGATCCGATCAAGATCCGCAAACGTAAGGTCACATTGATCGAGCTGGCCATCGAGAACGATATCGTTGGCGATCTTCTTCATCATCTCGCGGAGGCGCTGCGGCGTCGGTTCTTCCACGGTGCGTGCGGCTGCCTCGATGGCATCAGCCAACATGAAAATTGCCGCCTCTTTAGTCTGCGGCTTTGGACCCTGGTATCGGTAAAGATTGACATCGACCTCGTTGACCTCCGTCTCAAGCTTCTTGGCCTTCTTGTAGAAAAAGCTCATGAGGCGGGTTCCATGGTGCTGAGGAATAATATCGAGAATTTTCTGGGGCAGGTTGTGTTCCCTGCCGAGGCGGAGTCCCTCTTTCACATGGCTCGAGATGATGAGAGCGCTCATGTGAGGAGCGAGTTTCTCGTGCCGGTTCTCCCCGTCACGTTGATTCTCCACGAAATAATCGGGCTTTGTGGCCTTGCCGATGTCGTGGTAGTAGGAGGCCACTCGACAGAACAGCGGGTTCAATTGCAGCGCTTCGGCTCCGGCCTCGGCCAGGGTTCCAACCATCACGCTGTGGTTGTAGGAACCGGGTGCCACCAATGCCAGCCGCTTCAGGAGAGGATTGTTGAGGTTCGACAGTTCGAGTAGGCGAACGTCGGTGAGCACGTTGAAGAGAGATTCAAACCATGGAAGCAGAAACGACACCAGAATCACGATCAACAAGCCGCCGCAAAAACCACATAAAACGTCGAAGAGGAGGTTTTCGACGAGCAGCGGATCACGCGAGAACGATCCAGTGAGCAGGTGGATGGAGCCTGCGGCCACGAAGTTCGCCAGACCCACGAGAGCGCCGGCGCGATAAAGGGCCGTTCGCTGCTGATAATGAGTCACTCCGTAGATGGCGGCGAGATGACTCAGCACGCAGAACAGCGTGAGATGGAAATTCCAGCCCTGCATCATGCCGTAAAGCAGGCTGAAGAAAATAGAGTAGACCATGGCGATGCGGGCGTTCGCCAGCAGCGTGACCAGCATTGCGCCCGCAGCTACGGGGATCAGATAGTAGTAGGCATCAACCCGGTTGTAAGGCAAGGTTTCGAAGCTGTTGGCAATCGTTTCCGCAAGCCAGATTCCGCCCCAGGCCAGTATCCCCATGAGCAGGCTGACAAAGACAAGCATTCCGAATAGGTTTTGCACTCCGCGGTAGGCTCGCGAGTGGAAGTTCGCGTAACGCCACAGGAAGAATCCCAGCATGATCAGAAGGATGACGTTTCCGGTCAGCCCGCGCATCTCGATGGCGGCGTGCTTGCGCTCACCAAGAACGCGGAGCACGCTGATCACTTCCTCGCCCAGTTCCTCTCCTTCCCGCGCGATGAGCTTGCCGCGGGGATAGAGGGTGACGAGCGGCACGACTTTGGCGGCCGATTCCTCGCGGCGCATCTCCGTCTCGCTGCTGTTCAGGGTCAGCGTCGGGGTGACAAAATGGGCAAAAAAGTTCTCGATCACCTCCCGCTGAGTTCTGGACCGGGGAAGTTTGATGCGCTGGAACTCCTCTGAGAACCTCGCCCGGGCCAGCTCGAGGTCGGGGTTCTGATCGAGATTCACCTCCTTCCATTCTTGTCTGCTCTTGATGTCACGGACCCTCACCTCGGGGTTTCGTGCGTCGAGCTGTGCATCACTGATGACGAAGCCCCGCAGGGAACGCGTGAGCGCGGCAAAAATGCCAATCTCGACTTCCATCTTGAACTCGGCCGCCAACAGCGCCTTGATCGTGTCGTTGTCAATGCGGAACCCCAGATCCTGACGCAGCTTCTTAACCAGGTTCTCAGGGGGTGTTTTTAGCAATGCCTGGCGGCGCGCCCGCTGTTCGGCCTGGGGGCTTGATGCCGCCTGGCGCAGGGCGGCGGACTGTGTCAGGCGTGCCCTTTCAAAGCCGTCGTGGAGGCGTTCTTTCAGATCTTCGACATAGGTCGAGTTGTAGTCATAAACTGGAAGGACCTTGTCGCGCTCGGCTTGCCGGCGCTCCTCGGTTGATTGCTCATCCTGCACCTCGAGTTCATACGGTGCCCGGATGTCAACGGGAGCGAGATCGCCTACCTGGAGCCCGCCGAGGTTGATTCCTGTTCCCGGTCTCGGGAGCAAGAGAGCGAAAAAGAGCACGAAGACAACCCCCCACAGACGATCCGTCTGAAACAGAGCATCGATGCGGCGCTGCCAGTTGGCGGAGCGCAGGGAAGACCACCACCCACGGGAGTGAAACCAGTGGCCGTTGTTTCCCGCAGGCCCTTTGCGGGGGGCGGAGTTTGAGTTGTTCTTCATGGGAGGGTGAGCTTCGACGGGGTCAATCGGATCCGGTGCTTGAAGGAACGCCTTCGGGCTGAGCCGCCTTCTTGGAGGCTTCAGCCGGGGCCCCGCCTCTGGTCTCGGACCGATTCCCGGTGTAATTCTGATAGGCGAGGATGATGTTCTGCACGAGGCTGTGCCGTACGACGTCCGTCTCGTCAAAGTAGATGAAGATGATTCCCTGAATGTCTCCGACCACTTTCTGCGCTTCCACCAGTCCGCTCACGCGGGTGTCAGGCAGGTCGATCTGGGTGATATCGCCGGTGATGACCACCTTCGAGTTCGTGCCAATCCGTGTCAGCAGCATTTTCATCTGCTGGGAGGTGGTGTTCTGGGCTTCGTCGAGGATGACGAAGGCGTCATTCAGAGTACGGCCCCGCATGAATGCCAGCGGAGCAATTTCGATTGTGCCTCGTGCCAGGAGTGAGTCAGCCCGCTCGCGATCGACAAGATCGTACAGGGCGTCATAGAGAGGTCTCAGGTATGGGTTCACCTTCTCCACCATGTCGCCGGGGAGGTATCCGAGCTTCTCGCCGGCCTCCACCGCGGGGCGGGCCAGGACGATGCGGTTAACGCGGCGCTCCAGAAGGCTGTTGACGGCCATGGCCACAGCCAGGTAAGTCTTGCCGGTGCCGGCAGGCCCGATTCCGAAGACCATGTCGTGCTCGCGGATGGCTTCCATGTAGCGCCGCTGGTTGGGGCTCTTGGGCACAACCTCACGGCGCATGGCGGGCGCCTTGACGCGATCACCTGCCAGCAGACGCGCCAACTTCACGTCACCATCTTCCTGAAACAATTTCACTGCCAGCTGAACGTCTCCGCGACGCAACGGATGGCCTTTCTCCGCAAGCTCCGAGAGCTGTGAAATCAACTTGGCGGCCAGCTTTGTCCGGCTCGGGTCGCCCCGCAGCGTGAGGTCGGTTCCTCGGGCTGCAATCTTCACGCGGAACGCCTGCTCCAGGATTTTGAGGTTTTCGTCGTAGGCTCCGAACAGGGTCTCAAGTCCCCGTTCGCTCACGGAAAGCTTTCTCATGGGGGCGGGAGCGGTCCTCCGGCCATTTCGGTGTTGGGGACAGCCCGCGAAGGCGTGAAGCTCTCAGAACGACTCATCTCGTCAAAGTTAGACAGGGGGGAAGATAGGGTCGGAAGACGCCAGAGTCCAGCCACTGCGGCAAGCCTAAGTAGCCGCAATCATGGCAGATACACAACCACCCCCTCGAATCACACAGATGAGGTGTGACCCCTGGCCCCCGTTCGGGAGCATCAGCCGCTGGACTCATATTGCCTCTTCTTGGTAGCACATGCACCCGCGGGGTGTCAAATCTGCCTTCCCAAGGCAACCGAACTCATCCCCGGAGGCTGCAGGGATGCCGCTCAGGAACGCAATCGCACTTGGATGTGTAGCTCGGTGAGCTGGCGGGGGCCAACGCTAGTGGGGGCCTCGGTCATGGGGCAGGCTGCGGCGGTGGTCTTCGGAAAGGCGATGACGTCGCGCAGGGACGGTGAGTCGGTCAGGATCGCGATCAGTCGATCCACTCCGAGAGCGATACCTCCGTGGGGAGGAGCACCAAACTGCAGAGCCTGAAGGAAAAAACCAAACCGTTCACGTGCCTGCTCCTGGCTCATGCCGAGGCACTGGAAGATTTTCTGCTGCACCTCCAGGCTGTGGTTACGGATGCTTCCGCCTCCCACCTCCCAGCCGTTAATGACAATGTCATACGCCTGCGCGTAAACCTTCAGGGGGTCCTGCTCCAGCAGGGGCACATCCTGCGGCTCAGGGGACGTGAACGGGTGGTGGCTCATCTGCAACGACCCGTCCTGAGGGTCGGTCTGGAACAGGGGGAAGCGCTCGACCCAGATTGCCCCGACTTCTCCATCCGGGATCCATCCCTCTCGCCGGGCCAGCAACGACCGCAGCCCGCCGAGTGAGCGGGCGACGGTCTGGGGAGGGCCAGCCACCAGCAATCCCAGGTCTGCATCCTCCAGATCGAGCCGCCCCGCCAGACGCTCCGCGACGGAGGCGTCGAGATGTTTGGAGAGCGAGGACTGCATCGAGCTGTCCTGTGCGCGGCGCAGCCAGATCAGGCCCGCGGCCCCCAGGTCCTTGGCCTCCTTGGTGATTGCCTCGAGCTGGCTTCGGGAGTAGCGCGCACACCCCGGTGCCCGAAAGCCACGGAGGACACCTCCGTCGTGGATCACCGACTCGATGACC
>JAPUKU010000246.1 GCA_027295505.1 Acidobacteriota bacterium | reverse complement strand
CCCGCAAGGTCACCTCCTCACCCGGCGTCACGCGCGAGCTGCTGAGCCAGAGATCCTCGATGGCCGTGAAGTTGAAGGAGGGCACCTGCTTGATGGCGACCTCGAGGCCACGCACACGAGGTGTCTCGAAGCGGTTCGCGTACAGGACTGCGAAGATCGATGTCAGATAACCGGCGGCGGTCTGCTGGACCGTCAGCGGTGCCCCCATGCCGCTGAACAGATTGTTTAGCCGGAAATCGGGATATCCCTCGAACTTCATCACCGCCTCCATCGACACGGTCGAGGGGCGTGAAAAGTCGAGCGCATTGACCATGCTTCCGGCCAGGGCGATCTCGAGAATGAGCGGGGCCCAGGTCGGGTCGCGGAAGATCTCGAATGAAAGATGGCGCGGCGGCATGCCGGCGGAATCGACCGAGAGCTCCACGGGGATCAGCTCCGCCTCCTCGCCGATCTGACCGGCAACGGCCGTGAGCCGATCCTGGCGCAGCACGCCCAGGCTCTCCCCCCAGGGCACCGTCATCTTGAAAGAGTTTTCGAGCGAGGCAACCGTGACGATGACACGGCCCGCGGCGAAGGGTATCTCGGTCGTGCCGCGACGCAGGAACGGGTGGCCGAAAGCCAGGACCTTGCCGTCCGAGACATAGGTCACGGTCCCGGAGGCGCTGATGTCGACGTCTCCACGCGCGAGCTGGGCCGAAATTGGGGAGCCGGCTTCAAATGGCGGCGGATCGGACCCCGCACTGCCCGCGCCACCGGCGGTGCCTCCTTGAACGGGGAACAGGCCCAGCCGGCGCAGGCGTCCGGAGTAGGCCGACAACACGGAAGGGTCGAGGCCTCCGAAAACGATCGGCGTCTCGATGGGTCTCAGGGCCGCCCCGCCGCCCGGCGCCGAGGTCACCGCTGAAGCGGGGCCTGCCGCCGCACCTTTCGGTGAATGCTGGCTCGCCACAATCTCCCAGAGGCTGCCGGATCCGTTCACAACGGGGCGGTCCGCTTCGTTCCAAGTCTCGCCTTCCGGAGCCAGATCGACCGCCACACCGGGAAGGGCCGGAAGGAGAGGTACCGTCCAGCTGCGCGGATCAACATGGACACTCGCGGCGGCGGCCGTGCTCTCCATCTCGAGAAGCGGAAGCATATTCTCGATTGGCGTGATGCCGGCCAGAGGGTCCTTGGCAAAACTCCCGAAACGATAGGACAGAGCCCCGACCAGGCGCTCGCCGACATAGACCGGGCTTCCGCTCATGCCTGCCACCACCCCCGTGTGCTCGACCTGCTCTCCCACCAGGCGGGCGACGATCACATCCTGGCCCGGTCCGACCATGTTTTCGTGGATGCCCAGAATCTCGAGAGAAAACTCGACGATCTCCTCTCCGGCGAAAACCGTGCGGGCCACGGCCATCATGCCGGGGCGCACCTCCTCGAGCGGGAAAATCGGTACCGGGGCGTCTTCCGCGAGCGCGGAGACAGCAAAGAATCCGGCCATCAGGCCAGTGAGCCAGAGCCGGCTTCGACTGCCCCTGGCCCTGCGTGCACTGGAAGTGTCTGAGGGATGAAGCTTGAAACGGTGGGCCGGGCGTGCCCCCATCAGTCGTGCGGAGTGCCCTCGGGGTCGTTCTTCAGGCAGCGCTTGACCGCTTCCACGATGAAGTTCTGCATCGAGGGAAGCTGATCCTTCACCGCGTGGTAGACCAGGTAGGGCAGCTTGAGAGATACCTGGACGCCATTCTCGTCCAGGGTGTCCAGCCAGTGGGAGAACTCGTTCCATGATTTGAACTGCAGGGCTTCGATGGCACCCTTCTGGTACAGCTCGATCAGCGTGACCTCGTCCTTGAGCTTGAACAGGACGTCCTTCTCGCTGAACACCGAGAAATCGCTGTAGGCGAAGAATTTGACCTCCCCCGCCGTCTGCGCCTTGCCCTTGATGCTGATCTCGGGGCTCTTGTTGCATCTCATCATAATGTAATCGTCCCGATCCCTAAAATGAAAGGCCAGGATCGGGTCGGTGGTGCGGTCGCCGTCGGAGGGCGTCTTTAGGCTTCGGTAGATACGCCGGGCCACGTCTTCATTAGTACGATATGCATTCTTGGCCTCAGCGACCGCACGGTTAGGCATATTTCGTCTAGTCACTTTACGTCGTTTAGATGTGGAGGCTTCTAATGTCATACATGTAAACGGAGCACATTATAATAGGTGCGCCATCCTCCGGCAACCCTACGCCAAGTTCCCGTCCGGACGAGGTTTCTCCGGGCCGGGTTGCAGGGGCTCGGAAACCTGGTACCGCCGTCGGGGCAACCATCTAGCGCCTGTCAGAACCAGAACTCCGTGCGCACGTAGCGCACGAGGCGCCGGGTCAGCAGGTCCGCCAGGGTCTTTTTTCCACAGTAAATCTTTCCGTTTCCGGTCATCCCGGGCTTGAGGAGCCCCTCCACGTTGTCCACCTCCGTGTGGACCTGGATGCGGCTCTGCGGAGCCGGCAGGAAGGAAGCCCTCTGGGCGTTCGGGGCGGCCTGCGCCGCCGAGGCGATTGACACCACCTCGCCCCAGAACGAACGTCCCGGGTACCCGCGTGCCTTGATCTTGACCTTCTGCCCCACCCGCACCTCGGCG
>JAPUKU010000245.1 GCA_027295505.1 Acidobacteriota bacterium | reverse complement strand
AGGAGTATGTGAGCATCCGGGCGTTCGCTGGCTCCGATGTCGACAGGCCCTGCTATTACCCGGAGGATGATCGATACCTCCTCAAGAAATCAGAGACGGTGGATCACTTCGAGATCGTTTTTGACTCCCATGCCGGATGAGACCGGGCTGTGCGCTGAGTTTCCCGGTGGGCAGAGAGTTCGGCGCGCGGCGGCGCTTTCGGCCATCTATTTCGTGTGGGGATCGACGTTTCTTGCCATCCGGTACGCCGTCGATACTGTGCCACCCCTGATGATGATGGGAACCCGCTCCCTGGTCGCAGGAGCGATTCTGTATGCCGTCGGCACGGGGGGCCGGTGGTCGTTGGGGCAGGCCGCTCACTGGCGTTCCGCGGCCGTGGCCGGAGGCATCCTGTTCCTGGGAGGGCACGGGCTTCTGAGCTGGGCCATGCAGCACACTCCTTCCGGCCAGGCCGCCCTGGTCTTCGCCACGATGCCGATCTGGATGATCATCATACGTGCGGTACGGAAAGAGTTCATTCCAGGCTGGCAGATCATCCTCGGCAGCGTGCTCGGTTTCGCGGGAGTCGCTGCGCTCACCCTCCCGGAGCGATCGCTGCATGGAGAAGCCGTCGCACCTGTTGCTATAGCCGCACTCATGGCCAGCGCGCTCTTCTGGGCCATCGGCTCGCTCTACAGCAGGCAGGCAGACCTTCCCCGCAATCTCGCCCTATCCACGGCAATGCAGCTTCTGTGTGGCGGAGTGCTTCTCGTTCTGGTGGGTGTCGGAACGGGTGAGGCCATGCGGCTGGATCTTCAGCAGGTGTCTGCGCGTTCCCTGCTCTCCATGCTTTACCTCATATGTTTCGGTACGCTCGTCGCCTTCATCGCATACAACTGGCTTCTGCGTCGCATGGAGCCTTCGCGGGTGGGTAGCTACGCGTTCGTAAACCCGCTCGTGGCGGTCTGGGTGGGGGCGTGGATTGGCGGAGAGGTGCTCGATGCCAGCATGTGGCTGGCTATGGTGCTGGTCGTGCCGGGGGTCGCCCTGATCCACTACGCTGCCGGGCCCAGCGCCGCGCGCGCCAACCGCCGGCCGCGGCCGAATCACGTGCCGACGAGCATCGACACGTGACCGGGTTGATCCTTTACGCGCTGAAGCCAGGCCCTTAACGAAGGATAGTCATCCAGGGGAAGACCCGCCTCGGGGGCGACATGCGTGTAGGCGTAGAGGCTGATGTCGGCGACCGTGTAGCGCTCACCGGTGAGAAAGGGCCGGGGCCGGAGATGGTGCTCCATCACCTGAAGGGCTGTCCGTCCGGCATCGAGCTTGGCGCGCATCTGCTCGGGGAAGCGCTCAGCCTGGTGCACGATCGACTTCCAGTATCTGGCCACGGCGATGTTCGGCTCATGCGAGTTCTGCTCGAAGAACAGCCACTGCGTGACACGGGCGCGTTCGAAACGACCGTCCGGCAGGTAAGGTGTATTTTCGGCGAGGTACAGAAGGATCGCGTTTGACTCGCCGAGCGTGCGCCCGTCATCGAGTTCCAGGATTGGCACCCGGGCACTGGGGTTTTTGTTGGCCAGCAGGCTCTGCCGGTTCTGCCTGTTGATCACGTCGATCTGGATTGGATCGTACGGGAGGCCGAGGTGCGACAGGAGCAGCCTCACCTTATAGCAGTTTCCTGATGGCTCGGAGTCGTAAAGGCGCATCATCTCTATTCCCCATCCTCTTCAGAACGGTTGGCGACGCAGCGGACGCTCAGACCGTACGGTTTAACAACGCGGCTGCGAAAGATCATGTCGTCGCCAGTGTCGACATCCCGGTGCCACGCATGGTTGAGATCCGATTCCGTGGACGTCCAGTAGGCGGCGTTATCGTTGATTGCCTCGTAACCACCGTCCTCGGAGCGTCGCCAGCCGCTGAGCTGGGCGTTGAACCCCGTGTCGCCTCCCTTCTTGAGCCGGGCACCTTCCTTCGTGCCGCGGTCGCCACGGGCTTCGAGTTCGGCGAAAGGCATTTCCACCGTCACCTCGAGTGACTGCCATTCGTATTCTGTTGACAGGTGCCAGCCGGAGGGACAGGCGGACAGCGCCGCTTCCCAGCGATACAGGCGGCCATGGTTCTCGCAGTGTTTGGGCTTTTCGTCGTAACAGTAGGAATTCTCTGTCTGGTAGTTCAGGTTCCGCGCGAACCACCGCATTCCGCCCACCTCAATGATGGGATAAGTCTGTCCGTCACGAGAGTCCTTGAACACTGGCTGTGTCTGCTGGGCGGTAGCACTGACTGCGAACGAACCCAGTAACAGTCCATGGATCGCAAACGATGAGAGCTGACGAATCATCAGTGCGCTCCTTTTGCGGGTTCACGCACGACACGAGCGAAGAATCCACCGGACGCGTACCGGCCACCCCGCACGCGCACCAGAATGTGGTGCGTGCCGGGTTCGAGGGTGTCCCACGCATCAGGCGCGTCATGTTCGGGGTTTCGTCCGAAATCATGCCAGGCGAATCTGTCCGGATAGACATAGCCCTGGAAAATGCCGTTGATCCAGATTGCCATATCATCGATGGTGCTCAATTCGAACCGGGCGGTCTCATTCTCCGCCACACGCATGGTTGTGGCGAAGTAGGCTACCGTCCTGCTTCCTAGAAAATCTACGAGCCGGCCCGTTACCACGGCGCCCCGAGGATCGGTCTCGAACCGGCTCCACCGGTGTTCGATCCCTCCATCGTTGACGACCTCGTGTCCGGGTACACTGGACGATTCCACCTCCGGGATCGATTGGGTCAGGAAACCAAGCGCACGCCAGTCCGTCACCAGGTGTCCCGAATCATGGTCCAGGCCCTCCGGCTGAGCGGGGCCGCGGTAGCTCAGTCCGTCGATTGACGTTGCGCGGATGTTGTCGATCCAGACCGAGCCACCGACGACTCTGGGCTTGAACCCCGCCTTTCCCGAGTCGTATTCGTAATAGTCGAACGTCACCTTGGGTTTCTTCATGTCGCCGACGTAGAAGTGGCAGATACTTCCGAAGACCTCAGCCGCGAACCGTTGCCACTCGCCGATGCGGATGGCGTCTGCGCCGGAGAGTTGTGTGTGGTATTCCTCGTACAGCATGCGGGCGGGATTCCAGTCCCGGCGGGGGTTGACGCGGATATAGCTGCCGTTGCCCTTGATGTAGATGCTCCCGAGATCGACACGCTGTTCGGTTTTCCTGAGGTTGTAGATGAACCCGAGGTAGTTGTGTTTGTCATCGGGGAAGAGTACGTCTCCCTCGATGCGGTAGCCTCTCCAGCGATCCGATCCCCGGATCAGGGCGTGAAGCCGGGCATCGGCTGGAGCCATCCTGAGCACCTTGCCGTGGTCGCTGTCTCCGGAATCGAGGATGGCGATCGCCTCTGGATTGCTGATCTTCCACTGGTCCAGTCCGTTCTCGAAATCGTCCGAAAAGAGGTCCTCGCGCGTGTTGGAAGAAGCGGAAGCGTGGAGGGGCAGGACGAGCAGAAAGACCAGAACCGACAGTATCTTGTCGACTCCCGCGCTCATCGATCCCTCGGTGGGCCGGGCTGCTGGAGCCGGATCTGAGTTCCAGGTACGCGGGCCATGCATCGAGGGTACAGCATGTCCGGCTGCACAGCTACCCGCCATCGGGCGCCAGTCTGCGGTGCGCTGTGGGCGGCCAGGCTGACGAGTGACCTAGTTTTCGTGCCCGCGTGCCGCTTGCTCAAACGCGAAGGCCATGCCGATCAGCTCAGCTTCGCTGAAAGCCGGGCCGGTGAATGAGAGCCCGATCGGTAGATCGTGCACCTTGCCTGCCGGCACCGTCACGTGGGGATAACCGGCTACGGCCGGATAGGATGAGAAACCGCCGGCACCATGATCGCCGTTTATGAGGTCGATGGTCCAGGCCGCACCGCCCGTCGGCGCAATCAGGGCGTCCAGCTGGTGTTCTCGAAGCAATTTATCCAGGCCGTCGGTCCGTGCGGCCTTCCGGATCCGGGACAGAGCGCTCGTGTATTTCTCCTCGGTCAGCGACTCCTTTGATTGCGATTTCTCAAAGATCTCCTGTTGGAAGTAGGGCATTTCGTCATCGCTATGCTCATTGTTGAATTGAATCAGCTTCTCGAGCGTCAGAGTGTTCAGTTCGTTGGGCAAACCCGCCAGATAAGCGTTTAGATTGTGCTTGAATTCGAATAGCAACACTTCGTAGCTGTCGTCAAAGAACTTTTCGTACGGTTCGAGCTTCAGGTCGTCGACGATGATGGCGCCGCTCTGCTTCAGAGTTTTAATCGCTTCCTCCAGAACTGCGTCTACGCCCTCGTGAAATCCTGCCGACGATCTGAGCACACCGAGCCGTTTGCCCTGCAGTGCCTTCTCATCGAGGGCGCTGGAATATCCGGGCTCGGGTTCGGTGTGGTCGGTCTGGGTCGCCGCGTCCGTGGGGTCGGATCCTGCCATGATAGACAGCAGAAGCGCCGCGTCGGACACGTTACGGGTCATCGGCCCCGCCGTGTCCTGGGTGTGGGAGATCGGCACGATACCCGTGCGGCTGACCAGCCCGACGGTTGGTTTGATACCCACTACGCCGTTTACGGTGGCCGGGCAGACCACCGAGCCATCAGTCTCCGTACCGAGAGCGGCAACCACCAGGCCCGCGGCCACAGCGCTTCCGGACCCGGAACTGGAACCGCACGGAGATCGGGATTTGTCGTGCGGGTTGCGGGTCTGGCCACCGATGGCACTCCAGCCGGAAGATGATCTTTCAGAACGAAAATTGGCCCATTCGCTGAGGTTGGTCTTGCCGAGGATGATGGCGCCGGCCGCGCGCAGACGGGCCACAACCGTTGCATCGCGGCCGGTGTAATTATCTTTCAGCGCCAGTGAGCCCGCGGTTGTGGGCATCTCGCGTGTTTCGATGTTGTCCTTGATCAGGATCGGAATTCCCTGAAGCGGTCCGCGGATGTTGCCCGACGCGCGCTCCACGTCAAGCGCGCGGGCCACATCCAGGGCCTCGGGATTGATCCTGATGACAGCGCGCAGCTCCTCGTTGTGAACCTCGATCTGGTCAAGCAAATATCGGGTCAGGGATTCGGCGGAGATCTCGCCCCTGTTCATGGCGGATTGCAGTTCTGCGATCGAATCACCCATGATCATTTTCTTGATCTTCGAACCAGGCACTTTTGCCTCGGGCCTCGTAGAAGAATCCGGTCCACACGCGACGAGCCACAGGGGCAGGGCCAGGAGCACCAGAGGCCGCATGTGAGCATTCAAAACATGTTTCACTCCGATCCCGCTGTGTCGCATCAATCGATCTCCTCTATCCCCGTCAGCCGAAACCGGGGGCAGGGTATCAGCCGCCGGCGGGCCGGGAAGCCGGTCTTGATGTCCCGGGACCCGCTGCGATCTCCAGTGAGTGAGCTTTACGGCCGCCCCGGGCGGTGCGCTCGGGTCCGGGGCCGCCCCCGAGAAGCGTTTTGGAGAACTCCACGGAACGCTCAACGAGCTGGCGCGCGCCCTCGCGCAACTCCTCGCTGTTCATCACGTGTTGGACGTTGCGTTCCATGTCCTCTGCAGACCAGCCTCGTGAGTGTGCGATGTAGGGAAACTGTGGCGAGTGAAAGCCGAGTTCGGCGAAGAACCCTAGCAGCTGACCTGCCACACCCTGTACGTTATCCTGGCCCCCGGTGATGATGAACGCGGCTACCTTGTTGCGTATCAAAACCCGGTTACGGATCGTGGTCTGGTTCTGCACACAGTTGAGGCGCTCCACCATCTTGAAATAAAGAGAGCTGGCGACACCCCAGCGGATCGGTGTGGCGACAATGACCACGTCGGCCCAGTGCACCAGCGCTTCGTAAACTCGCGTCAGTTCGTCCGATTCGTCCATCTGGGTGATGGAACAAGGCCAGGTACAGGCATGGGCGCTCTTGGAGTAGTACCCCTCACAGTTGCGGAAGCGGAGCTCATCGAGTCGGATGAGCCGCGTGCCACAGCCTAGCGATGACTTGGCATGATTGAGCGCCACCTCGAGAAGAGCCTCCGAGGTCGAGTAGCGCGGGTTCTTGCGATCCATGACGGTTGTGGAGATGCCGGCAACCCGGATCGTTCCGTCCTCACGCTTCACCGGGCGTGAAAGGGGGTGCGGGGCGTGGGGTTTCTTCTTGCGGGGTGTGGCAGACTCGAGATCGACAAAAAGCCGGCCCGTGCGCACCTCCACTTTGTAAGCCGGGACGGCGTCCTCCTCGAAGCCGGGCTCTCCGACCCCGCTGCGGCAGTGAAACTTCCAGTTGTGCCAGGGGCAGACGACGTACTCGCCGTCCAGGCGTCCCTGACCGAGCGGGCCGCCTACGTGGTTGCAGCCATTGTGGATGGCGCCGAACTTGCCATCCTGATAAGTGATGGCAAGTTTTGTGCGCGCGATATGGGCTTCGCTGACCTTGTGGTTCTTGAACTCCTCTGCGGGACCGAGATCCTGCCAGTTCTGCTTTGCCATCCGATCCTCCTATGCGGCGCCGGACGTCCTCAGCCAGTGTTGCGCGCGCCAAAACCCTGTGAGTCCGCGAGCCTGAGAAACTCGTCGAGAATTGTATCAACGTCCTCCCGAGAGGTTCGCAGGCTGGAGCTCTGATTGAGGGCGGCGGCGAGCGCCTCGGCGAAAGGCGCCAGCCCGTGGGGTGATGAGAGGATGTAGGCCAGAAACCGTGGGTGAATCACATGAGTCGAGTCGGGAAGGAATCACCTCGCGGAACTCGTCAAAAAGCGTTCGCACGCTCCGTGGCTCCTCGGGAAACGGTTCCTCGAGAAGCCTGTGGATCGCGGTTCGATCCACCTCGGGCAGGACGTGTCTGTCGGCCACACCTGCCTGGTATGAAACCAGGATCTCACCCAGGAGATCCGCCGCTTCCCGGATTTGTTTCTCGTTTAGGAGCAGATCAGCGGCCATAACATTTTTCAGGCTGAGGACCTCAGGCGGGATGCGGAAAGCCGGTGGTGCTGAGTCGTGCTGAAACGGGGTTCAGCAGCAGCTCGATCCATTCGAGCTGGACTTGTCCGGCCCGGAGCCGCAGCAGGGTTCAGTG
>JAPUKU010000244.1 GCA_027295505.1 Acidobacteriota bacterium | reverse complement strand
ACCGCCGATTTTGATCAGAAACTGGAATTCAGACCCCGGATTTTACACTAGTGCAGTGTCGTAAGTCGCGTGGTCCTAGGGGATGTGTAGAACCCCGGGCGAGGGAGGACACGAGAACTCATTCCGAGCCAGACCCTAAGTCATTTATTATCAATAATTTAGATTGGTGGAGGCGGCGGGAATCGAACCCGATCCAGGCCGATCAACTAACCGGCTGATGGCGCACGACTTCCGTTGCAAGACCTTGATTCCCCGCCGCTTCTCGCCGTCGATCGAGTCCCCTGGAGTTCCCTACAGTCCCCTGGAGTCGACCCCAGTCATGGAGACATTTTGGAGACGGAAGGAGGCTCGAAGGCTACTCCGGATGACCTGGCCCCCTGAGATCGGTCCAGATCGGAGGTTACAATCTGGTCGAATTGAGGTGCTCCCCATCGCTGGTCCAGTTTTGCGACCCCGCCTTCAACATGCCGGAACAGCAGCTGATGGAGCCCCCAACAACTGTTCCACATACATCGCCGGCACTAGGTTGGCCAAAGAAGAATGCGGTCTCGTTTCGTTGTACTCGCGGCGCCAATCCTGGATCAACCGCCGCGCTCGAGAAACTGCGCGAGCATTCCTGGCCAGGAAACGTTCGCGAGCTCTCCAATCGTGTCAAACAGGCGATGGTCATGTCCATGGGGAAAGTCGTTGACATCGATGTTCTATCCCTATGCTCCGACGGTGTTTCCGAGACAAAATATCCAACGTTCAAACAGGTGAAAGCTGAGTTTAAGTGCTCGTACGTCACCCGGTGCCTGCAGAATGTCCGGAAAAGATCGAAAAAATTTTTACTATTTGATGAAAAAACACGGAATCCAGCCGGACGATTATCGATCCTGATCGCCTGATCTGTAGGAATTCTCTCCCACACCGTCCCCAATTCCCCCACACCCTACTCAGGCGAAGCCTCAGCAGCTCTCCTCACCCACCAGGCTCCTGATTTTTCAATGACTCGACATTCTTTAGCCGTGAGTGCCTCAATGCCTTGAGATATCTCCTTCGCAATCCATTGACCATCTGACAGTTACACGATCATTTTCTCTCCCCAGGATCGAAGGTTGTGCGACGCGGAAGTGTGTTCTCTTCGCGCTGCTAACTAAGCCTGCCGACGAGCTCTACACCACCGCAAGTGATCCAGAAAGCGTGCGTGGCAGATTCCCCCCACGGTGCCGCAGATCGAGTGAAGGCATTTTCTTGGCGCATCGGATGAAGGCTCTTAAGCCGCTCACAAGAAACCCTTTAGAGCTGTCCATCCATCCCTGACTAGTAGGCATGGATCTCGCAAAGATATGAGGCACGGAGCGCCATCACTTGTCCGAGCCCACCAAGAGCCAGCTACCGCCGACGGCGACACAAATTCCGGCTGGCGTGGCTCGCCCCGACATCGCGGAGCAGGTGCTCGAGCATTTCCATCAGAACGCTCAGGCCATGGATTCGGTCGAGGGAATTGCTCGGTTCTGGGTGGGCGAGAAGCGGGATGTCGTCGAGCAGTGCCTCAATGAGCTTCACGCCCGGGGACTCCTCGCCAAACGGACCATTGCGGGCGCCGAGTTCTTCTCACTCGCCAGAGCAGCCTCCGTGGTGAGCCAAGAAGGACGCCCAGAGGCGCCACGGTCCAGCGGCCAGAGCCGCGTGGCAGATCCTTCGATTCGCGGCCGGCTGTTGATTATCGACGACGATCGCACGGTCCGCGACATGCTGGTTTCGGTCCTCTCGGATGCCGGCTACAGCGTACGGGAGGCCGAGGACGGCGAGCGGGCGATCAAACTGTTCCGCGCCGCGCCGTACGATATCGTCCTCACCGATCTGAAGCTGCCTGGCGTCTCCGGGATCGAGGTGCTCAAGGCAGTCAAAGAACTCTCCCCCTCGACCGAAGTCATCGTCATCACCGGACACGCGTCGCTCGATACGACGCTGCTTGCCCTGCGTCACGGCGCCTACGACCTGCTCACCAAGCCCTTCGACGAAATCCAGGTGCTTCCCAGCGTCGTAGAGCGCGCTCTCGAGAAGCGTAACCTTTCGCTGGACAACCAACTGCTCGTCGAGAGCGTTCAAGCGGCTAACCTCGAGCTCAAAGAGACAGTCGCGCGCCTGGCGGCGGTGCACGAGATCAGCCGCGCCACGATCGGCCTCCTGGATCTGAACGAGCTGTACGACTCCCTGGTCCGTCTTGTCGGGCAACACCTAAAGGCGCGCCGCGTCTCGGCCCTCGTGTCGGAGCCTGACTCCGACACCATGAGGGTTGTTGCCAGCATCGGGATCAAGGACAAGGCCATCTCGAAGCAGCAGGTGCGTGTCGGTGAAGGGATCGCAGGACGCGTTGCCGCCTCCGAGTCTCCCCTCCTCGTAACCAATATCGAGCAATCGGAGCTGAGAGATCTCAGCAACCGTGGCGGATATGCCACGCCCTCGTTCATATGCACGCCGCTGATGATCTCCTTTCCATCGCCTTACCAGAGAAAGCGTGTAGGTGTCATCAACGTCAGCGACAAGCACTCCGGAGAACCGTTCACCGAGCAGGATCTCGAGTTTCTCTCCACGCTGGCTTCCCAGGTGTCGGTGGCGATCGAGAACGCCCGTCTCGTCAGCGAGACCCAGGGCGGCTACCTCACGGCCATGGCGTCCATGGTCCGGGCGATCGAAGATGCAAAGCCGAAGACACGCGGCCACTCCCGCAGGGTCGCCGAGCTGGTGGCTGGCGTTGCCGAGGAGATGAAGCTATCGGAGCCGCGCATCCAGCGGCTGGTCCAGGCCGCGGTCCTGCACGAGGTCGGGCGCGTGTCGGCCAAGCAGGGCAAATCAAGCCGTAAGAAGAAGGGCCAGAACCTCGGTGAAGAGTGGACGACACCCGCGGTCGTCGCTACAGAGAAGATCCTGGCCCCTATCGCCTCGCTCCAGCCTGTCCGGGAGATCATCTTCCGTTCGGCTGACACGTTTGAGAGTGCTTCGCTACCAGGAGTTTCCTCGAAGCCTCAGATTCCGCTCGAGTCCCGAATTCTTGCCGTCTGCGAGGAGTTCGCCCGACTGTCACCAGGCAATGCGAAACATCCCGAGAAGACACACAAGGCCCTGGAGGCAATTCGCCGGCAAGCCGGCAAGAAGCACGATCCCGACGTCGTGACGGCGCTGTGCCGCGTTCTGAGTAAGGGGGGGTGCGGTGAAACAACCCCGCGTCATTCCATTCCTGCTTAAACGTCTCCTTGTCGGAGCTTCCCTGGCGGTGGGCGTTTTCCTGCTCGGATCGGTCCCATCGCTGGCCGCCACAGGGGACGTGATCAGCTCCTTTTCCGCGCCCGGGACAAATCCTCGGGGTCTTACCTGGGACGGAACAAACCTCTGGCTCGCCGATTCGAACACGGATCTCATCTACGAGCTCACCACGACAGGCACCGTCCTCTCCTCCTTCGCAACACCTAGCATCGAGCCCACCGGTCTCACCTGGGATGGCACGAACCTCTGGCTTTCTGATACGAGCACCGACCGGAACTACGAGCTCACCACGACCGGGACCGTCCTCTCCTCCTTTGCGACACCTAACCCCGATGCC
>JAPUKU010000243.1 GCA_027295505.1 Acidobacteriota bacterium | reverse complement strand
AACACCCGGGACTCCGAGCGCGTGGCGCTGGCTTACACGGTTGATTCGGTGTGGCGGAACCGGGACGAGTTCTTTACGGGTCGCGACGCGATAAAGGAGTTTCTGACCAGAAAGTGGAAGAAGGAACTCGACTACCGGTTGATGAAGGAGTTGTGGGCGTATACTGGCAATCGAATCTCCGTGCGATTCGAATACGAGTGGCGCGATGCGGAGACCGGCCAGTGGTATCGTACTCATGGCAACGAGCACTGGGAGTTTGACGAGGAGGGGTTGATGCGCCGCCGTGACATGAGCGCGAACGATATTCCGATTGAGAAGAGCGAGCGGCGGTACCGTACTGGAACACCTGCATGAGAATGATCGAGCGTTATCTCCTGCGTCCGGCCGATCCCGAGGAACGGGTCGAACACGGCATCGATTGAAGGAGCTGCAATGGCGGAACCGACGGTAGCGAGCCACCTGGTTGACGCCTTGGCTGGCGCCGGGGTCAAGCACATCTACGGGGTGGTCGGGGACTCCCTGAACAGCGTGACCGAGGCGGTCCGCAAGCACCCGGAGGTAGACTGGATCCGTGTCCGGCACGAGGAGACGGGTGCCTTCGCGGCGGGCGCGGAAGCGCAGCTTACCGGCCGGCTGGCGGTCTGTGCGGGCAGCTCCGGTCCGGGCTGTATCCATCTGATCAACGGTCTGTATGACGCGCACAGGAGCCTGGCTCCAGTCCTGGCCATCGCCGCGCACATCCCCAGCACCGAGATTGGAACGGGCTTTTTCCAGGAATCGCACCCCGAACGGATCTTCGTCGACTGTAGCCACTACTGCGAACTTATCTCGTCTCCCAAGCAGATGCCGCGCACGCTGCAGGTCGCCATGCAGAACGCCATTGCGCAACGCGGCGTCTCCGTCATCGTGCTGCCGGGCGACGTCGCCCAGCAGCGGATGGAGGACGTGCACCTGGCTCACCCGGTGGCGGAGATCTGCACGTCGATCCGTCCCTGCGACGGCGACCTCGGACGCCTGGCGGACCTACTCAACGGGGCCGGGAGCGTCACGATCCTGGCCGGAGCGGGATGCGCCGGCGCGCACGACGAGCTGATCCGTCTCGCCGCGACGCTTCAGGCGCCGATCGTGCACGCCCTGCGAGGCAAGGAATTCGTCGAGTACGACAACCCTTACGACGTCGGCATGACCGGGCTGATTGGTTTCGTTTCTGGTCACAAGGCGCTCCAGGCCTGCGACGCTCTGCTGATGCTCGGAACCGACTTTCCGTACACCGACTGGTACCCGCGGGGGAAGACCATCATCCAGGTGGACATCCGCGCGCATCATCTGGGACGGCGCTGCGGGCTCGATCTGGGTGTGCAGGGAGACGTGCGCGAGACGATCGTGGCCCTCCTGCCGCGTCTCGAAGGGAAAACGGATCGCGGCCACCTCGACGCGGCGCGGGCCAACTACGCTAAGTCCCGCAGGGGACTGGACAAGCACGTCCAGGGGATTGTGGGAAAACGGCCCATCCATCCGGAGTTCCTGACCGCCACCATCAGCGAACTGGCCTCCGACGATGCCATCTTCACGGTGGACGTGGGCATGTGCACGGTGTGGGCCGCCCGCTACCTGCGGATGACACGCGAGCGGCGTCTCCTCGGCTCCTTCACGCACGGATCGATGGCCAGCGCGCTGCCCCAGGCTATCGGCGCCGCGGTGCGTTACCCGGGTCGGCAGGTGGTTTCCCTCTCGGGCGACGGCGGGTTCACCATGATGATGGGCGACTTCATCACCCTTCTGCAGCACGGTCTGCCTGTGAAGGTCGTCATCTACAACAACGGATCGCTCGGCATGGTCAAGCTTGAGCAGAACGTCGCGGGCCTCAGGGATTTCGGGACCGAGCTCAAGAACCCGAACTTCGCCAGGGTAGCCGAGGCAATGGGGGCGACGGGCATTCGTGTCGAAGACCCGAGCGAACTGCGCCCGGCAATCGAACGCGCTTTCGCGGCGGATGGCCCGGTGCTCGTCGACGTTCTCACCAATCCGAGCGAGTTGGCCATGCCCCCGAAGGCCACCCTGGCCCAGGCCAAGGGTTACAGTCTGTATCTGTTGAAGGAGGTCCTGGGAGGTGGTGCAGGCGACGTGGTCGAGTCGCTGGAGAGCAACCTGCGCTGAGACCGCTACCTGTGCTTCAGGAAGGTTGTCCGTACCGAAAACCTCATCCAGAACACGGAATTGCTGCCCGGAACGAACCAGTCTGTGGGCTCAACGCCCGGTAAATGCGGCTGCTCCCGCTTCATAAAGGCCGTTAATGGTCCACGTGATCGACTTTAAGGGGCATGAATGGCCGGGTCAGGGGGCCCGTGCCGGTAAGCCACGCTGCGGCGGGAAGCTGCTAAGTACCTGAACAATCGCATCTTGTGCGGTCAGGGGACAGTAGTATACGTGATGGGAGGGGCAGAAAGCGGCGATCTTGGCCGAATCATGCCGCCAAACTGCCGCTTTCCTGCCGGTTCCTCGTCTGTCCCGACTCCAATCCTGTCCCCGATTTGAACCTGCGACCTTGGGTTTACTTCACGGCGGATGCGGGTTCAACCCAGAGACACGGACTGCTTTAAGTCCCCTGCATAGGCTCACGGTTCCGGGCGAC
>JAPUKU010000242.1 GCA_027295505.1 Acidobacteriota bacterium | reverse complement strand
TAGGCGGGCGGAGAGCCCTTGCCCGGTTGGAAATAGGGGTTGGTTCCAGCGGCGTGGTCGGTGGTATCCAGGACCTCCGTGACCTCGGGGATCTCGGACTTGAGCATAGTCTCGATGCCGCTTTTCAAGGTCACATTGGCCATACCGCAGCCCTGGCAGCCGCCGCCTAGCTTCACGAACACCCGCCCATCCTTGAAATCGATGAGCGATACGACTCCGCCGTGGCTGGCCACACCCGGGTTGATCTTCTCCTCGAGCACTTTCTGAATCTTCTGGGCCACAGGGTCGCTCATCAGAGGCGGCTTGTTCGGGTTGTCGATCTTGAAACCGCTGCCTGAAACGTTGTCGGCGAAGTCGACCGTAGCCCCCTGGATCCGGGGCAGGCTCTCCTTGTCGATATAGATGACGAGGCCGTTCACTTCCTGGACCTGATCGTTCTCAGTCTTGGCCGAGGTCTCAACGAAGCTGAGGTCGTAGGCGAAGGCCGCCGGCGATGGCATGTTCACCGCGACGCGGAGCACGGATGAGGCCTGACTCTGATCCTCCTGGATCTCGTGGATCTTCTTCATTGCCTTCTCGGTGATCTTGATGATCTCGGTAGCCATCGGAGAACCTCGTTTGGAACCAGGGTGCGCTCCTGGAAGGAAGGTTGAATGTTACACTTAATACTTTACCCTAGGATGGTTTCTGGGGCAAGGAGAAACACCGTCGATGCAACAAGTCCCGGCCAGACAACCGATTGAGAAGGCGTGCTACTGGATGGTCACGCGCACGCGCGAGCCGGATCTTGCCCTGGAGGGGCGGCAGGATGCGGATGTGGTCATTATCGGATCTGGTTTCACGGGCTTGTGGACCTCGCTGTTTCTCCGAGAGCTGCAGCCGGGTCTGGACATTGTGGTGCTGGAGCAGGGGATGGCCGCGCATGGAGCCAGTGGTCGCAATGCCGGCATGTTGGGGGCGAACATCGATCACTCGCATGAACTCGCCATCGAGCATTTCGGGCGCGACGAGGCAGAGGTTCTGATCCAGGCTGGCCAAAAGAATTTTGAGGAACTGTTCCAGTTCCTGGCCGCGCGAGGCATCGACTGCGATCTCGAGCGCAACGGAGTTCTGAACATGGCGCTCTCCACGCGGCAGTTCGAACACCTGCGCGAAGCCGTCCGCAGCGCCCACGCATTGGGCGCCAGTCAGATCCGTGTCCTGGACGCCGCGGAAACGCGCGCCGAGATCAACAGTCCCCTGTACCATGGCTCGTCGTTCAACCCGGACGCAGCCCTCGTCAACCCGGTCAAGCTGGTCGAAGGATTGAAGCGGGAGTCCGCGCGCCTTGGCACCCGTTTCCACGAGCGCACCCGAGTGACGGCAATCGAGGCGGGCCGAGCAGGAGTGCGGGTGCGGACTCTGGGGGGCGAGATCCACGCCCGCAAGGTGGTGCTGGCCTCAAACGCTTACTCTCACAAGCTCCTCCCGCGCCTGGGTCGATACTTCCTGCCCCTGTATGATTACGTGCTGGTCAGCGAGCCCTTAAGCCAGGCGCAGCGCGAGATCATCGGCTGGCGGCGACGTCAGAGTGTCGGTGACGCCCGGACCTTCTTCAATTACTATCGCCTGACGGCGGATGACCGTGTTCTGTGGGGTGGAAGCGACGCTCGCTATCACTCCGGTAACCGGGTGGATGAAGCATGCGATCACTCCGAGGTCCACTATGCAGCCCTGCGCGAGAGCTGGGGGCAGCACTTCCCCGATCTGTCGGATGTGGAATTCCCGTACGCCTGGGGCGGCCCTATCTGCGCCACCACGCGCCTGACACCGTTCTTTGGAACCCTGAAGCGCGGCCGCCTCGTTTACGGACTCGGCTACACCGGACACGGGGTCGGCAGCACGCGCCTGGGCGGGCGCATCCTGGCCCACCTCGCCCTCGGGCGTTCCGACCGGGTGCTCGATTTCAAGATGGTGCGCAGCAAGCCCTGGCCCTATCCGCCCGAGCCGCTGCGGACCCTCGCCGTCAGCGCTGTCTCGGAGGCGCTGCGGCGTGTGGATCGGGGGGAACGCCCCTCGCTTCTTCTGCGCGCCCTGGACGCAATGGGTATTGGGTTTTCGAGCTGAGCGCTCACGGAAACTCCCCGCTGGCGCGCTCAGTCCTTCGCCTGCAGGATCTCGATGTCGTAGCCGTCCGGGTCCTTGATGAAGATGTAATGTGAGTTGAGTTCGGGCCGGGAACGCCGGTAGGACAGGCCGCGGCGCTCGATCTTCTTCACCAGCTTCTCCAGATCCGGTGTGGTGAACGCCAGGTGGCCGAACTGGTTACCCAGCGTGTACTCGCGGCCGTCCTTGTTGTGGGTGAGCTCGACGATCTTACCCTCCGTGTCGTCTCCCAGGTAAACCAGCGTGGCTTCCTCGCCGATGTCCTTGCGACCCGTCTCGGTCATGTCGAGCACTTCCGTGTAGAAGGCGAGGCTGGCATCGAGGTTCTTGACCCGGATCATCGTGTGCGCGTATCTCATAGCGAAAGATTTCCGTACATCGGCTCTCCTTCGAGGAGAGTCAGCAGGACCTTCGACTCGGAGATCTCCGACGGTTCGATTGTGAACAGGTTGCGATCGAGAACGATCAGATCTGCGAACTTTCCAACCTCAATTGAACCGGTCTCCTTCTCCAGGGAGTTGACGTAGGCCGCATTGATGGTGAACGCCGCAAGCGCCGTAGGCAGATCGATCCTCTCCTCAGGCAGGAGGGGTTCTTTGGTTTCTCCGTTCGGTCCCATGCGCGTCAGCGCCACCTCGATCTCTTCGAGCGGATTGGCCGTCGACACGGACCAGTCACTGCCGAACGCCACCACGGCGCCGCTGGCGACAAGGCTGCCGATCGGGTAGAGCCAGCGGCTGCGCTCGGGTCCCAGGAACGGGATCGTCATGTCGGTGATGTACTCATCGGCCAGTGCCCACAGGGGTTGAAAGTTGGCCACCACGTCGAGCTCCCGGAAGCGGGGAATGTCGGCTGGATGGAACAGCTGAATGTGGGAGATGTGGTGGCGGTTGCCCCGGTTGCCGTTCTTCTTGCGGGCTGCCTCGATCGCATCGAGCGACTGTCGGATGGCGCCGTCACCGATAGCATGGAAGTGGATCTGGAACCCCTCGTCATCCAGTCGCGTGACATACTGCTTCAGCTTCTGTGGATCCACCATCGGAAACCCGGTGACACCTGGTTTGCCGACATACGGCTCGAGCAGCGCAGCGGTCTGGTTCTCCATGACGCCGTCCTGCATGATCTTGACGGTCGTGGCGCTCAACCGCCCTTTCGTATAGCGCTCACGCTTCTCGAGGAGCGCGGAAACCTGCTCCTCTCCGGTGCTCTTGTCCCACCAGAGTGACGCCACCACCCTGGCCGTGAGCTCGCCGCTTTCGTCGAGCTGGCGGTAGGCGTCGAGCCCCTGCAGGCCTTCCATGTCCACTCCGGCGTCCTGGAAGGCGGTGATCCCGTACCGGTTGACCATGTCCAGGGCGTATTTCAACCCCTTCACGGTGGCCTCCAGTGTATAAGGAGGGGCGTGCTCGCGAACCAGATCGCCGGCGAACTCCTGCAGGCTTCCGATCGCCTCACCGGTCGCGGGGTCCCGATCGATCCGACCGCCTGCGGGATCGGGCGTGTCCCGGGTGATGCCAGCGATCTCCAGCGCTTTCGAGTTGACCCATGAGGTGTGGCCGTCCGCCGAGGTCAGCAGGACCGGCCGATCCGGCACCACAGCATCCAGGAGCTGACGATCAGTGATGCCACCCGGCTGGAAGGCGCTCATCGACCAGCCGCCACCCAGGATCCACGGTTTGTCCGGATGTTTTGCGGCATATGCGGCCACCGCCTCGACATACTGCTCCTGGGTCTCCAGCGCGCTGAGATCGCAGGAGAGAGCCTGAAGTCCCCCGTAGATCGGGTGGATGTGGATGTCCTGGAAACCCGGCAGGACCATGCGATCTTCGAGGTTGATCACTTTCGTTCCGGATCCGATGTGCGACTTCACGCCCTCGTCGGATCCGACGTAGGCGATCTTGCCGTTCCGAACGGCGATCGCGCGCGCCCAGGACCGCTTGGCATCCACCGTGTAGATTGCTCCGCCCCTCAGAACCAGGTCAGCTGCCTGAACGGATGCCGATGCGTCTGCACCCTGCGTGTCCGACCGGGGCGCACACCTCATGCCCGTAACGGCAATTACACACCCGATCGCAAGGATCACCAGGCGTGGCGGAGTGAAATGATGAGTGTTCAACATTGGCAACCCTCCTGAATGAATGGGTGCGGTCACATCAGTTCTTTTCGAGTGAGAAGTCTCCATGAACCGGCTGGCCCTCGAGCAGCGTCAGCAGCACGTTCGTCTCGGATATCTCTGTGGGTTCTATCGCGAACAGGTTACGGTCGAGAACGACCAGATCGGCCAGCTTGCCGACCTCGATCGATCCGGTCTTCTCTTCCAGCGAGTTCACGTAGGCGGCGTTGATCGTGAAGGCGGCGAGCGCGGATGGGAGATTGATGCGCTCGTCGGGGAGAAACGGTTCTGTCGTCTCGCCGTTGGCTCCCATGCGGGTCACCGCCACCTCGATCTCTTCGAACGGGTTGGCGGTCGACACCGACCAGTCGCTACCGAAGGCGATCACCGCCCCGCTGCGCAATAAGCTGCCGATCGGGTAGAGCCAGCGGCTGCGCTCCGAGCCGATGAACGGGATCGTCAGATCGGTAATGTAGTTGTCGGCGTAAGCCCACAGCGGCTGGAAGTTCGCGGCCACCTTCAGCTCGCGGAACCTCGGAATATCCTCGGGATCGAACAGCTCGATGTGTGAGATGTGGTGCAACCTGCCGCTGTCGCCGTTCTTCTTCCGGGCCGCTTCGATGGCGTCTAGGGCCTGGCGAATAGCGCCGTCACCGATAGCGTGGAAGTGGACTTGAAAGCGCTCACGATCGAGTTGGGTGACAATCTCCTTGAGCGCCTCGGGATCAACCATGGGGATGCCGTAAACGCCCGGCTTGCCGATGTAGGGCTCGAGAACCACGGCGGTGAAGTTCTCCATCACCCCGTCCTGCATGATTTTGACAGTTTCCGCACGCAGGCGCCCTTTCGTGAAACGCTCTCGCCGCTCGATCATCTCCGGTATCTGCTCTGTGCCCCGCCCGCGCTCCCACCACTGGGAGGCGACGACGCGGGCCGTGAGCTCACCCCGCTCATCGAGATGCCGGTAAGTGATCAGGCTTTCCTCGCTGGCGGAGGCGTCCTGGATGGAGGTGATGCCGTACCCGTTGAGCATCCTGAGTGAATAACGCAGAGCATCGGCGCGCTCTTCCAGCGTCGGCGGAGTGATGTGTTTCCCCACCAGACGCATGGCGCCTTCCTGGAGTGCCCCGACCGGTTCGCCCGTCTCCGGATCGCGATCGATGCGCCCGTCCGGAGGGTCGGGAGTGTCCCGCGTGATACCGGCGATCTCCAGGGCCTTCGAGTTCACCCAGGCACTGTGCCCGTCCGTGGAACGCAGGGAGACCGGACGGTCGGAGACAATCTTATCGAGCCCACGCTTGCTCGGAATGCCGGCCGGGAACGCGTCCATGGCCCATCCGCCGCCCTGGATCCAGGCTTCCTCCGGGTGTGCGGCCGCGTATTCTGCAATGGCCTCCAGGTACTCTTTCTCGGTCTGCATGCCGCCGAGCTCGCAGCGGGTGGCGCGAAGACCTCCCGAGATGGGGTGGATATGAACGTCCTGGAAGGCGGGCAGGACCATGCGGCCCCCCAGATCGACGACTCGAGTTTGCTCTCCGATGAAAGGTCTCACCGTCTCATCGGAGCCGACATGTACGATCGACCCATCGCGCACGGCGATGGCGCGTGCCCAGGACCGCACCGCGTCCAGGGTGTACACAGCACCATCCCTCAGGATCAGATCGGCCGGCTGCACCGGCCCCCTGTCGGGAGCAGCGGGATCAGCAACCGCCACCTGAACGGCGACCGGGAAGAGGAGCGCGACGGCACCACAGACGCCGAGGGCAAGGAACAGGGCACAGACGTACCGCGAAAGGTTTTGCACGACAACCACCTCCTGTGGGGACGGATCTAAGACCCGATCCTACACAAAAAAGCAGGGCGTGTGGGAGTCCCGGCACAGGTCTCTTGATCTGAAGCCAGTGCGCTCGATAGCCTTAGAACCATGAACGAGAGCCATCTGGAGCCATTGCACACGCCGCTCCAGCAGATTGAGGGTGTATGGGTGAAGTTCGAGCACCTCAATCCCAGCGGCAGCATCAAGGATCGGGTGGCGCGCTACGTGCTGGAGGAAGGCCTGCGGAGCGGAAGCCTGGGCCCCGGCGCCGAGGTTGTCGAGCCCACCTCCGGCACGAACATGGCCATCGCCCTGCGCCTGAAGCGGCAGGGCTTGAACGTCGTGATGTTCTTCTGTGACAGCATCGATCGCTACCGTAGCTTGCCTGAGTTCGCCGACCTCTGAGTTTCAAATTCATCTCGTCCAAACCTCTGGGCCGGTGACGTCACCACCGTCCGTCGCGGTTGACACCCTTCAACGGCCTCCCTAAGATTCGTGCTTTCCGGCAAGCTTTTTGAACGTCACCGCCTGGGGATACAGCGTTGAGTGACACACTGATCATCTGGGGGGGAGCAGCCCTCTACGTCCTGGCCATGCTCCTGGTCGGTTTCTGGGCGCATCGTCGCATCCAGCGGTCGGAAGACTTCATCGTGGCCGGCCGCCGCCTGCCGCTCTGGCTCGCCACGGCGACCCTGTCTGCCACCTGGTTCGGCGGAGCGACGGTTCTGGGCGCCGGTGGTGCTGCTTACAAGCAGGGGTTCTATGGCGTGATCCCGGATCCGTTTGGTGCCGGGATCTGTCTTTTCATCGCCGGCCTGATCGTGGTCCGGACCGTTCGCAGGATGAAGCTGCTCACGGTCCCCGACTTCTTCCGTCTGCGCTACGGCCGTCAGACCGATCTGGTGGCCAGCATTGCCCTCACATTCGCCTACGCTGGCTGGACCGCCGCGCAAATCGTCGTGATCGGCAAAGTGCTTTACTCGCTGGCCGACGTGAACCCCGTCCTGGGGATGGTGGTCGGGGCAATTGTCGTCGTTACCTACACCTACTTCGGGGGGATGTGGGCGGTCACCATCACCGACTTTTTGCAGATCCTGATCCTGGTTCTGGGGTTGCTGGTCATGCTGCCACTGGTGATCGCTGCCTGCGGCGGACTCTCTGCCTATCTCTCCGGAGTGCCGGAAGGATCTTTCAACCTGATGCCACCCGAGGGATCCGGAGGGCTCGACTGGTTGAACTGGTTCCGTGCCTGGATCGTGTTGGGTCTCGGAAATCTTGCCGGGCAGGATCTCCTGCAGCGCTCCTTTGCCAGCCGCGACGAGCGGGTGGCGCAGAACAGCGCCTATCTGTCGGGGATCTTCTACCTCACGTTCGGCCTCATCCCCCTGTTCATCGGTTTGGCCGGCACCATCCTGCTGCCGGATCTGGCTCTGGAGGATCCCGAACTGGTGATCCCGCTGATGGCAAAACAGTTCCTGCCAGTACCGCTCATGGCGCTCTTCCTGGGCGCGCTGATCGCAGCTATCATGAGCAGCGCCGACAGCGCCCTGCTCGTTCCATCGAGCATCATCGGGCAGAACCTGTTGCGTTACTTCGACCCCGGCGTCAGTCAGGAGAGCGTGCTGAAGTGGAGTCAGCGCTCGGTGCCTTTCGTGGGCCTGCTGGCGCTGGGAATCGCCCTGCGTTTGCCGAAGGCTTACGAGCTTCTCGTGGAGTCTTTCGCCCTGCTGCTGGTGGTTTTGTTTGTGCCGTTCATGGCCGGCATCTGGTGGAAGCGGGCTAACCTACCGGGCGCGCTGGCGGCCATGGGCGTGGGTTTCCTGACCTACGTGATCCTCAAGATCGTGACGGGGAACGATGCGGGTGATGTGGTGGCGGTGGTGCTGGCCGCCATCGCGCTGGTGACCGTGAGCCTGCGCACGGCCGACCGTCACCCGCCGCGCCCGCTGACCGACATCGAGGGGCGGCCCATCAACCTGAAAGGCCGGATGGGAATTCCCGGCGCTCCCATGGGCGCGTCCGGCGAATGAACTGAGCATCCTGATCGGAAGGAGTTTGCCATGCCACGCACGACACGCCGCACATTTCTGCACACTGCCGCCTTGGCCGGTGCAGGCACGATCCTCCACGGCTGCACGGTGCCGACGGCAACGAAGACGCACGATGTCGTCGTCCTCGGAGCGGGCATGGCTGGCCTGACGGCGGTGCGCGAACTGAGGCGGGCGGGGCTCGACGTCGTGGTCCTGGAGGCGCGCGACCGGGTTGGCGGGCGCATGCACTCACTGTTCGAGCCCTCCCCCCACGGTCTCGAGCTGGGAGCCCAGATGATCCACGGCTCGAGAGCTCCCACATGGAACCTCGTCCGCGAGTTCGGCATCGAGACCCGGCCGTTTGTGGAATCGTTTGAAGGAGCCCGGGTGTGGCGACCGCAGGACGGTTTCCAGAAGCCGGACTTCGCACGCACTGCAGCCGTACGCGCCAGGGTGGACGGGGCTTTTGAAAAGTACCGCGGCCAGGATGTGACACTTGCCGTCTTCTTCGATCAACTGAAGCTCAGCAAGGAGGAGCAGGATGCCGTGGGCGGTCTGGCGCACTCATGGTCGGCGGAGCCGGATGAGATGAGTCTGCGGGCGGCCATTGAGGACGAGGCCGCCTGGGAGGCTTACATGGACGAAAACTTCCAGGTCGTCGCCGGTTACACGACCCTGGCGCAAAAGATGGCGAACTCGATCGGCGAGTCGCTGCAGCTTTCCTCTCTCGTGCGAGAGGTCGCCTGGGGACGGGGTGAGGTTACCGTGAGCTACGAGAGAGAAGGACGGACCGAGAAACTGCAGGCGCGTAGGGCTGTGGTGACGTTGCCCATCGGGGTCCTGCAGACCGGACAGCCGGTTTTCACACCCGCCCTGCCTGCCTGGAAGCGGCGTTCGATCGAATCGCTTCGCATGGGCCGCGTCGTCGTGGCGCATCTGTTGTTCGACGACTGGTTCTGGCGCCCGAACGAAGCGGAGGGACTCACGTGGTCGATCGATGGCGGACGCGTGTCATTCTGGGATCCCCATCCACCGGGGACCGGCATGCCAGCCCTGCAGAGCTGGATCACAGGGCGCGCCGCCCAAGAGGTGAGCGACCTGGGGCCCGAGGCGGGAATGCAGCGGGTCCTGAGCTGGATCGAGGCTGCTTTCCCCAACTCGGGTGTGCGCCGCCGGCTCGAGTGGTCGAGCCTGAGGGACTGGGTGCGCGACCCTTACTCGCTCGGGTCTTACTCGTTCAACCTTCCGGGCAGCCGGGGCCAGCGCGAGGTTCTGGCAACCCCGATCGAGGAGGCCCTGTACTTTGCCGGAGAGGCCACGGCCGCTCCCCCTCACTACCAGACCGTCCATGGTGCTCACACGAGCGGCCTCCGCGCGGCACGCGAAATCCTCGCGGCTCTCGGGAAAGAGACGGCTCCGGTCGCCTTCTCCTGAGGGTCGGCCCTGCTTTCACGGAAGGATCTGCAGTCGACCGCCCGCCCCGAGGGTTGGCTGTCTGGATCGGTGGCGCTCCTGCCCGGGAGCTTCGCTTTCACAGTTTACGGGTGGCGAGGCCGGAGGCTCATCGAACGTGTGCGCTCCCGCCGGTGCGGGCATGCGCGTGAAGCCCGAGAGTCCGAAGTCGGCCGCGGTTGGGGCACCTGCCCCATGGACTGCCGGCACCCCGTCGAGGACCCGCAGCACGGCGTACTCGTCGCACCGGTCGTACTTGCTGCACGCCAGACAGTCCTTCCAAATTTTCTGCGGAAGCTCGTGCTTGCGAATGACGCTGAATCCCAGGCGGTTGAAGAACCTCACCTGATACGTGAGCGCGAACAAGCGCGGGATGCCGAGCTCGCGCGCCTCCTCGATCAGGGATTCGACGAGGGCGCTGCCCACGCCCTGGCCGCGCAGCGAATCGTGTACCGCCACCGATCCCACCTCGGCCAGATCTTCCCACACGATGTCGAGCCGGCCGCAGCCGAGCACCTGACCTTTCTCCTCCCAGACCGAGAAGGTGCGCAGGGCCTCGTAGATGCGGCCCAGCGGTTTCGGCAACAGCATTCCGCGGCGGGCGTAATGATCGATCAGATCGCCGATGGCCCGGGCGTCGGCGACCCGGGCCTTACGAACCACTGGCCGCCTCCTGGAACAGTCCCCGGCGCCGCAGCCGCCTGCGGGCGGCGCGCACTTGGCGGCGCACCGCGACCGGGGCCGTGCCTCCTGTAGAGGCACGGCGTGCCACACCCGCATCTGGATCGAGAAGGCGCAATGCTTCCTCATCGAGGGCAGGCGAGAACCGTTGCAGATCACCGAGGCGGGCCACGTGCAGGGGCACGCCCCGCTTCTCGCAGTGGGTCACGAGGTTTGCCACGGCCTGGTGCGCCTCGCGAAACGGCACACCCTTCTCCACCAGGTGATCGGCAAGGTCGGTCGCCAGCGTGAACGGGTCGAGACCGCTTCGCATGCGCTCCTCGTGCACCTCGAGCGATTCGAGACAGCGACGCATGATGCCGAGGCAGAGCCTCGTGGAATCGAGCAGATCAAACAGAGGGGCTTTGTCCTCCTGTAGATCTTTCTGGTAGCCGAGGGAAAGACCCTTGAACGTCGCCAGCAAACCGGCGACCTGGCCGGTGGCACGCCCCGCCCGAGCCCGCACCAGCTCCAGCGAGTCGGGATTGCGTTTCTGGGGCATGAGGCTGGAGCCGGTCTCGAGTGAAGGATCCATCCCCACGAAGCCGAACTCCTGAGTGGACCACAGGATGAAATCGCTCGCCACCCGAGATAGTCGGTTGAGCAGAATGGCGAGCACAGAAGCCACCTCCAGCACGTAATCACGATCCGAGACCGCGTCGAGCGAGTTCTCGGCCGGCGCCGCGAAATCAAGCCGGCGTGCCAGCGCCTCGCGATCGATGGGCAGGCCGGTTCCCGCCAGGGCACCAGAGCCCAGGGGCAGGCGGTCGAGGCGCCGGGTCGCGTCAACCAGACGCTCCCGGTCACGCTCGAGCCCGGAGACCAGCGCCATCAGGACGTGGGCGAACAGGATCGGCTGTGCCTGCCGCATGTGCGTGTATCCCGGCATCAAGGCCCGCGGATGCGCTTCTGCCTGCAGGATAGCCGCGGCCTGGGTGGTGTCGACGCGAGCTGCTATCTCGGCCAGAGCACGCTTCAGGTACAGCTTCAGATCCGTGACGACGAGATCGTTACGGCTACGGCCGGCGCGTAACTTTCCGCCGGCTGCCCCGACCAGCTCCACCAGGCGGTTCTCGACCGCCGTGTGGATGTCTTCCTGATCGATGGTCAGGGGCAGCGCCCCGGAAGCAATCTCCGCTTCGATCTGCCGCAGACCCTTGACCACCCGGCGCCGTTCCGTCTCGCGCAGAACGCCCGTCTCGGTCAGAGCCATGGCCCAAGCGATGTTGACCTCGATCTCCTCGCGGAACAGGCGCTGATCGACACCGATCGAGGCGTTGGCTTCCTCGAACTCAGGATCGATGCGGGTCTGTCCCAGCCGGGCCTGCCAGAGCTTCATGATCGATCCCTGCCCTGAGCCACCAGCTTCTCGGGCGACGAAGCCTCCGCCGCGCTGGGAGCGCCCCTGGTGGCAGTGCGCCTCGGGGCGGACGAAGCCTTGCTCGAGGGAGCACCGTGCGCTTGTTGCACCCGGGCCTGGGTCACCAGATCGAGGCCGAAGATCTCGATGAAGCCTTCCGCAGCCGCTTGGTTGAATGAATCCGTACCCTCGTAGGTGGCCAGATCGTGAACGTACAGCGCGTTCTCGGACTCACGTCCGGTCACGGCGGCCTGGCCGCGGAATAGCTTCAGGCGCACACGACCCGTGACCGTCTTCTGGGTCTCTTCAACGAAGGCGTCAAGGGCGTAACGCAGTGGCGACTGCCAGCGGCCGTTATAGATGAGCTCCCCATAGCGCGCGTCCACCGTCTTCTTGAAACGCAATAGATCGGCGGTGAGTGTCAGGTTCTCGAGGTCCCGGTGTGCCAGGTGCAGCAGGTGGGCGCCCGGCGCCTCGTACACCTCGCGCGATTTGATACCAATCAGGCGATCCTCGATGTGGTCGACACGGCCGATTCCGTGGGATCCGCCTATCTCGTTGAGCACCCGTACCAGCGAGACCGGGTCGAGCCGGCGGCCGTTGACGCAGGTTGGAATCCCTCTTTCGAAATGGATTTCAATGATCGCCGGCTCGTCCGGTGCCGCGGCGGGAGCGGAGGTCATCAGAAAGACCTCCTCGGGAGGCTCCTGCCAGGGATCTTCGAGGATGCCGCACTCGATGCTGCGGCCCCAGAGATTTGCATCAATGCTGTATGGGCTCCGAGTGTCAGTTTTGAATTCGATGCCGTGCTCACGGGCGTAGTCCACGGACGCGTCGCGTGGCAGGGCGAGCTCACGAATAGGAGCGAGAATCTTCAACTGTGGATCGAGAGCCCGGATGGTCAGATCGAACCGGACCTGATCATTACCTTTGCCGGTGCAGCCGTGAGCCACGGCGTCCGCGCCGCAGTCGTGTGCTGTCTTGACGAGCAGGGCGGCGATGAGCGGCCGGGACAGCCCCGCCGAGAGCAGGTAACGATCCTGGTAGGCCGCGTTCGCGCGCAGGGCGGGCCAGGCGTACTCGCACAGAAAGCGCTCCCGCGCATCCACCGTCAGGGCTTCGCTGGCGCCGGCTTTACGGGCCCGCCCCGCCGCCGCGCGAAGATCGACTCCCTGTCCGACGTCGACGAGCAGTGCCACGACATCGCGCTGATAGCTCTCGATGAGATGGCGGATGCATACGGTTGTGTCGAGCCCGCCCGAGTAAGCCAGAACGACTTTGCTTCTTTTACTCATCTCTCTCAGACTCCTTCTTTCGCAGGTGCGGTTCCCGGCCCGCCCCGCTTGCGGCGGGTGGGGCTGGACAACCTCAATGTTTTGGATTTTCGGGGGAGGGTCTCCGGACCTCTCACGATCCAGGTGCCCTTCCCCTTGCCATGGCGCAGCGCCCCGCTCAGCTCGGCCGCGGAGCCGGGCGCGAGAATGCCCACCCTCTCCACTCCCTGCTCGAGGGCACGCTTGGCGGCCCGGACCTTCGGGATCATTCCGCGCGTGAGGGCGCCCAGGGCGATGCGCGCCTCCACCTCCAGAGTCGAGAGCATGCGCACCAGGCTGCTGCGCCGGTTGTCGGGATCGCGGCGCACGCCGCCGCTGGAGCTCAAGAGGAGCAGGTGGCGGGCACCGATCGCGCCCGCGACGGCGGCAGCCAGGTGATCGGCATTGATGTTGAGGGTCTGTCCCCGGGCGTCGGCGGCGATGCTCGCCAGAACTGGCGTATACCCCAGTGCGAGCAGCTCCCAAAGCCGTTCCGCCCGAACACGGAGCGGCACACCGACCCGTCCGAGGCCCGGTACCGCAACTGCCTCCACGAGCCCCAGGTCTTTCCCTGACAGGCCAATCGCCGGCACGCCCTCCTGAACCAGGGTGGCCACCAGTGCTTTGTTGACCTGGCCGCTGAGGACCATCTCCGCGACCTCCGCCATCGGTTCGTCGGTCACACGCAGCCCCTGTCGGAACGTGGGCTTCAGGCCGAGCTTCTCCGCTACGCGCGACACCTGAGCGCCGCCCCCATGTATCACGACCAGCGGCAGATGGGCTCGGGTCCTGACCACGCCGCCGACCAGTGCGCGTCGCTTGCGGCTGTCTTCCAGCAGATCGCCGCCAATCTTGAGGACGCACGGGGCACCCGGCGCCACAACAGGTCTGGCGGCGGCGTGGCCTGACGGATTCACACGGCGGCGTGCGGCAAGGTTCAAAGGGGATCTCCCGTTGCTGAGAGTCCTTCGGTTTCAGCCAGCCCGAACATCAGGTTGAGGTTCTGCACGGCCTGACCGGCTGCGCCCTTGATCAGGTTGTCGAGGGCTGCCATGGTCACGAGCGTCGAGGTCTCTTCGCACCAGTGCAGGGCGATGTCACAGCGGTTGGAACCGCGGACCGAGCGCGTGTTGGGGAAAGCCCCCTCCGGAAGCAGGCGCACGAACGGCTCGTTCT
>JAPUKU010000241.1 GCA_027295505.1 Acidobacteriota bacterium | reverse complement strand
GAAGGAGCCGAGTCCCCGTTCTTCTCGGCTGACGATTCCTTCATAGGCTTCATCGTCGACGGGGGCATCCGGCGCGTGCGGACCGAAGGCGGGCCCGTGGAAACGGTGCTTGAGGACAAGGCCTATCGCGCCTTCAGCGCCACCTGGAGTGAGGAGCTCGGAATCATTTTCAGCGGCACTTACCGGCCGGGCGCGGGCTCCAACGAGGCCATCGGCGCCACCATGGCCGGCCGCCGCTCGGGTATCTGGAGCGTGATGCCGGCGTCGGGAGTCATCCGGCCGCTCATGGAGTCCGGGGCCGGTGATACGTGGCTGCTTTGGCCCGAGCTCCTGCCGGGAGGGGAAAGCGTGATCTTCACCGCCTTGCGCCCGGCGGATGTTAACCAGACCACGATAGATTTATTGAACATTGGAGAAGGCACTACCCGGACTCTTGTGGAGGGCAGCGGCGGCCAGGTTTTCCGCCAGGATCATCTCGTCTACTGCCGCAGCGGCCGCCTCCTGGTGTCCCCCTTCGATCCGGCGGCAGAGCAAGTGACAGGCCCGGGCCGTGCCGTCATGGAAGGACTGGTGCAGAACAAGGTGCTGCGGACCTCGAAGTTCGCCCTCTCCGCTAACGGCACGTTGATTTACCTGGCCAACGACGCGCTGCCTGTGCTCGAAGACACATTACTGTCGGTGGATCGACAAGGGCGCATCCAGTCAATGGGAGCGCCGCCACTTTTCTATACTGATATCCGCGCTTCGCCCGACGGCCGTTACCTGGCCTTCAGCCTGCCCACCGGGGGCAACGATATCTGGGTGCGGGATCTCGTGCGCAACACGCAGACGCGCGTGACGTTTGAGGACGGAGAGGACGAATCTCCGGTCTGGTCACCGGACGGGCGCTGGTTGGTTTGGTCAGGTTCGCGGGAAGATAGCGGCCGCAGGATTTTCCGCCGCCGGCCCGACGGCTCGGGGCAGGAGGAGATCATCTGGGAAGGCGAGCCTCACGTGCATCCCAGCGGCTGGACACCCGATGGCAAGACCCTCATTCTGGACGTGAGCAGCGGCAAGGGCGCGGATATCGCCGCACTGGATCTCGAAGGCGGCGGCGAGATCCGCCCGTTGCTCGCCGAGCCCTATGACGAGCTGCATGCGAGGCTGTCACCGGACGGACGCTGGCTGGCGTATACGGCTGACGCCAGCGGCCGGTCGGAGATTTACCTGCAGTCCTACCCGGCGCTCGATCGCAGGCTCCAGGTGTCGGTAAACGGCGGCGCGCAGCCCGTCTGGTCGCCGAACGGCGGGGAGATTTTCTTCCGCGCCGGCCGCAACCGGCTCATGGTCGTCGAGTTCTCCTCCACCAGCGGCGAACCTGTAATCTCGGCACCGCAACAGCTTTTCTCACGCGAGTTCGGAACGGGCAAGGCGGCCACCCACTTCAGCTACGATGTCGGACCCGACAACCGCTTCTTCATGACTGTCGAGGACAGCGCCTTGCTTCCCGACGAGCTGGCGGTGGTCCTGAACGCCGACGTGCTGCTGACCGGCCCAGCCGGTAAGTAAATGTCTTTGGCGGCTCTCGCCAGAGTGTGGTGGTCCACTACACCACTACGCAGAGCGAATGTTCACATCCTGTACATGTTTCCTAACCTGCCGGGGAGGCTGCTCTGAGGAACCCCGTCAGACCCGATCCCGGCACCTTGCCGATGAGTGCCTCCGACACTACCTTGGACACCGGTGCGCCATCAAGAGAACAAGGGAAGCTAGCCAACCTAACTCTTGGGTCGGTGCTTGCCTGTCTCCCAGAATCGGGAAATGCTCATGCCAAGCTCAAACGTTCTAACAGAACAAGAGTTAGAGAGTACCCACCTCCTTGGCAACGAGGCCAAACGCCTCATGGAGTTCAAGAAGAACTACGTGAAGCAGAACGACCAAACACCCTGTCCACAGTGCGCCACCCTCGTGAGCATCCAAGCCTCAAAGTGTCCCCACTGTACATCCGAGATCTCCGAGCACACCCAGAAAGTACGGCAAGAGCTCCAGAAGCTTTCGGCCGTGACAGAAGAGCTTTACGCTCTCCACAAGAGTCAGATGGAGCTATTTCACGCAGAGGCTGGAGTACGGCCATTCTGGGACAGGCTCCGCACCGCTCTCAACGAGCCGAAGTTCCTGCAGGATCTCAGAACGGTCCTCCCCTTCCTGATCGGTCTGTTCGCACTGGTTTTCTTCCTCAAGCAGAATTCGAGCGGGCTGGTGTTCTTGCTCGGCGCTGTGGGCTCGGGGTCCCTCATCTACTTCCTGTTCAAGACCTGGGGTCTGAAGAAGTATGTCTCTGTCGACCTGTATGGGACGGTGCTGCTTCTCGGACTCGCGCTTCTCGTGGGCAGCGCCTCTTTCGATTCCTCGACATTCTGGCCCGAGAGACCGCTCCAGGGAGCGTCTCTGTCCAGCCAAAGCGTGCGGGTACAGAGCGCGTCAGCAAACATTCGCCAGGAGCCGACAACCACTTCGAGCATCGTGACGACCGCGCGCAACGGCGACACCCTCACGGTGCGCGAGAAGAAGGGTTCCTGGTACAAGGTCAGGACAGAGTCCGGGTCCACAGGTTGGATTTATTCAAGTCTGGTGACCACACCATAGGTTGCGGCTCTCTGTACTGGTCCAGCGATTCTTTCCTACCCCGCATCATCATCTAAGTCCAAGCCTTTCCTAGCATTATTCCCTAATCGGCCGGATGATTCCTTCAGATTCTCGCGGAGGTGAAGTCGTCCGGCGAGTTTTCGCCGCAAATGCGTCCTCGGGAGAGGACAGAACCCGACACACACTTTCGGTGGACCACTACACCTTGCGATAACCTCCAAACCATGCCTGGTGCCGAACAGCGGCTCCCCTCGACCCTCAAGCGTCTCGTGAGCGTCGTCGAGGCGGCTCTGGGCGAGGTGGTCGCCGCCGCCGAGGGGCCGGAGCTGTTCGATGCCGTGGAGACGGTGCGGCGCCACATGGTCATCGTTCGCGACGGTGGTGAAGAGGAGGCCAGCGCCGCCTTGCAGCAAACGCGCGGGCTACTGCGCGCCCTGAGCTCCGACAGCCGCGCGGCGGTCGCCGCGGCGTACACGGTCTATCTCGAGCTGGTGAATCTGTGCGAGAACGCCTACCGCACACACCGCCTGCGCCAGCGCTGGCGCCAAGAGACACCGCCTGACTCCGATCCGGGGGCGCACTCCGGGGCCGAGCCGCCCGCCGGCGCCCGTATCGTCTGGGTGATCACGGCACACCCGACCGAGTCCCGCTCGCCCACCAGCATCACGCTGATGCGACGTGCCCAGAACCTGTTCGTCGAGGCGCTCGATGGGCGCCGGGAGCCGGATCTGGCGCGGCTCAAGCACCTGCTCCACCTCGTGTGGCTGACCGGCACGCATCCCCGCCACAAGCCGACGGTGGAGGACGAGGCCCTACATCTGTTCTCCCTTGTGGACAACGCCATCCTCGACACACTCGTGGACCTGAGCCGCGAGGGTCACGATGTCCGTCTGCGGACGTGGGTCGGCGGCGACAAGGACGGGCACCCGGGCGTGGGTCCGGAGGAGACCGCGACCTCGCTGAACCTCTCCCGCGCCCGGCTGCTCGATTTCGTCGAGAACAGGATTGTCCCGCGCGTGGGCAAAGACGTGGCCCTCATTCCCCACCAGAACCTGGAAGGGACCTGGCAAACGTTTCTCAGTGCGCTTGCCGCCCTACACTCTGTCAGTGCCGGCGATGGGCGCCGCGTCGGCGAGCTACGAGCGGCCGCCGAGGCGCTCGGGACAGGCTACCGGGAACAACGCGGGACGGCGCATCCCGCCATCAGCCGCCTGCGCACGCTACTGGATCTGTTCCCGGGCCTGGTCATCCCCCTCGAGCTACGCGAGGCGCGTGGCTGCTTCGTGGCCGGCTCTGCCATGGCCGGCATGCTCCACTATCTCAAGGACGTGGCCCGAGGCGGCAACGTCGCCTGGTACGTGCAAGGGCTGGTGGTCAGCATGACAGAGGCTGCACGCGATCTGATCGAGGCCCACACACTGATACTGGATGTCCTCGGGGAAGCCAGCCTACCGGTCATCCCCCTCTTCGAGATGCCGGACGTGCTGCCGCACGCGGCGGCAATCCTGGAGGAAGCACTAAACGATCCCGAGTTCGGCCAGCAGCCGTGGATTGCGTCTGCCCTGGAGGTCATGCTCGGTTACTCCGACACCAGCAAGCGCATGGGCGTTCTGTCCAGCCGCCTGGCCATCCATGACGCCATGCAGGACATCGGACGGTGGGCCAGACGGCGCGACCTCCGGCTCATCTTCTTTCATGGCTCGGGGGGCAGCGTCGGCCGCGGCGGCGGCACGGTGGAGGAGCAGTTCGCCACCTGGCCACCGGGCGCCGGTCACGTTGTGAAGCAGACCTTGCAGGGCGAGATGGTCGAGCGCACGCTGGCGACTCCCGAGATCCTCCGCAGCCAGGTGCTCAAGATCGCCGCCAACCAGGCGGTGCCGCCGGCGCACCGGGAGCCGGGCCCCGTGAGCCGCCGGCTGGCGGCCGTGGAACGGGCGACCTACGTGGAGATCGTCGAATCGGCACCGTTCCAGTCATTGGTGGAAAAGGCGACTCCGTACACGCGCCTGGGATCTCTCAATATCGGCAGCCGCCCGGTCAGCCGGCCCTCGGGGCCGCCGGGGCTGGAGAAGTTGCGCGCCATCCCCTGGGTCCTGTGCTGGACCCAGACCCGTTACTTGCTGCACGCCTGGCTGGGAGCCGGCAGCGCCTGGAGAGAGATGCGGGAAGAAGCCGATGACGCTGCTGCCATGCTGCCGGCGGCGGCACGGGACGACCCCTTCCTGCGCAGCTACCTGCGCTCTCTGGGTTTCACCATGGCAAAGACGGTCCCCTGCATCTGGCAGGAATACGTGGGGCAACTCACGGGCCAAGCGCCGGAGATCGTCGTCAGGCTCGAGCAGGAACGGCAGGACGCCCTAGAGCTCGCCTGCCGGGCCTCCGAGACAGGAGACCTGCTCTTCGACCGTATCTGGCTGCGGGAAAGCATCCACTACCGAACGCCCATGATTCATCCGCTGAACCTGCTGCAGATCGACGTGCTGGCACGGGAGACCCTCACCGAGGAAGAAGAGCTTCTCTTCCGCGAGACGGTCACGGGAATTGCTGCCGGGATGCTGACCACAGGCTGAGAGCCAGGTTGCGTGTACTGGTCCACCGATTGTTTAGTGCTCCCCAAAATCATGTAAGTCCAACTGTTTCCTGGCATTATCCCGCAACTGGCCGGAATGTTCTTCTAGATTTTCTGAAAGGACTTCCGTGCCCAGACGACCCCATCAAACACTGCCTGTTCCCGAAGGCTGGCCCCGCCGAGTCCGTTCTGCGGCTCGAGGCTGCTGACCTGAGTTGCGGTGGCGCACGGCGCGGAGGTGTGTCCCGAGGGCAGTTGCTCCGTGTGATCCAACGCGGTTCGTGCTTGATCCTGACCGCCAGCTTTCCTCTTGAGGCTCTCGTGCCCTCTTATCCTGCTCAGCCAATGGTTGAACTGCCCCAAATTTCGGCATTCACTTTCGGTGGTCCACCACACCACGGCGTGGTTTACCGACTGGTAGCCCCCATAACGGCCCATTCAAGCCCCTTTCGCCAGGTCGGGCGGCCTATTACCGG
>JAPUKU010000240.1 GCA_027295505.1 Acidobacteriota bacterium | reverse complement strand
ACGTTACCGAGCCCAATGATCAGGGGGACGGTTACCTGGTGCGTTACGACGCCTGGTACACCGCCGAATCCCTGGAAGAGAAGCTCATTGCCCTGTTGGCCGCTACCAACCATCCCTGGGGCCCTGGCGAAGTTTTCCGTTATCGGGATCAGGATATGTTTGTGTTGGGCGCCGCCATGCACGGTTTTCTAAGAGCCATGGAGGGTCCACAGGCAAACCTCTGGCACTTCTTGCTAGAGGAGATCTATCGACCCATTGGCGTTCGTCATGCACCTATGGGTCTGACTCTGGAGCCCGATGAATCTGTCGGCACGCCCCAGGTAGAGGACTGCTTTTATCCCACTGTGGAGGACCTGGCGCGCATTAGCATCCTGTTCCAGAACGACGGTATGTATCAGGGCCGGCAGATTCTGCACAAGGAAAAGCTCAGGGAGTTGCTTTATCAAACAGACGTCAGGGGGCTGCCATTCGGCTCCGATTCCCGCCCGGAGGCCGGGACCTACCATATGGCCACCTGGCACAGACCTTTCGAGGCCTCCGAAGACTGCACCATGGAGTTGTCTTACATGTCCGGCTGGAGTGGCCAGAAGGTGATCCTGCTGCCGAATGGACTGTCAGCCATCCGGGTGTCTAGGGCGGAGCCCGGTGACAGTGCCGCGTCCGATCCCAGCGGCATGGCCAGGGTCGGACACCGGATCAGACCGCTGTGTAAGTGAAATCCGGGCGGAACCGGCGCCCGCGAGATTCAGTCCCCCGAACGGGCGACGAACCCGAAGGGGGACTTGCGGTGATCAGCCGTCGTGCGCTGATCGAAGGGGGCAAGAACGCCAATCCCGCCATGCGGTCGGTCCGGGGTGACGCGAGCCAGCTGATCGAGTTCGTCACGATATGTCGAGAGAAGATGGAGATGCCACGGTTCAAGGCGCGCAAAAAGCACCCAGCGCTCAGCGAGCAGGGAATTGACAAACTTCGCGCCTGAACCGAGCAGGGCGCCCACTGGCCGGCGGGTACGGCGATCGATAGGCCGAAGAAGAAAGTTCAGAAATTCTGAAAGAGTGGGCCCAGGCGAAATCGCAGAATCGAAAATGTGGATCGGTAGTAGTCGCCTTGCCATGCGCTCTTTCGTTTTACTCGTAAATCGGCAGGAACGTCTTGAATGCGGCCTCACAAAAGTCTCCGGGATCATTGAAGCGGCGATTGCGATTCAAACCGCCGATCGCGCTCGATTCGTCGTCGGTGAGCCTGAAATCGAAGATCGCAAGATTCTCTTTCAGGCGCTCGGGCCGCAAGGTTTTCGGGATGATTGCAGTGCCTCGCTGTACGCCCCAGCGGAGCACGACTTGAGCGGGAGTGCGACCGTGACGTCGGGCGATGTCACGAATCGCCTCGGTCTCGATCACCGATTCGCTCTTCTCAGCCATCTCGAATGAAAAGTACGACAACGCGCCCAAGGGCGAGAAGGCAGTTACAGCGATCTCTGCTCCGCTGCAGAATCGCAGCAGTTTCTCCTGCGTCAGATATGGATGCAATTCAACCTGCAGTACGGCCGGTCGAATCTGTGCGTACGTCAATATATCGCGCAACAACGAAGTGCCGAAGTTACACACGCCGATGTCTCGGACCAGTCCTGCCTTGACCAGTTCCTCCATGGCCTGCCACGTCTCGCTGATCGGTACACGATCGAGTTCCATGCGTGCCGATGGCGCATCTGGTTGATAGAACCACTCCGGCGGGTAGCGGTCCTCGAACGGAACAAACTTGGTCGCGATGGGAAAGTGAATAAGGTACAGGTCAAGATAGTCGAGGCGCAGATCCCGCAAGGAGCGTTCGACCGCCCTCCGAACGTGTTCGCGACGATGGTAGGTGTTCCATAGCTTCGAAGTAATTCTCAGGTTGTCCCGCGCGCAGATGCCCTCGTCGATCACCTTCCGCAATCCCGCACCCACCGCGGCCTCATTCCCGTAGTCACATGCACAGTCAAAGTGGCGATATCCACAGCGAGCGGCTTCCACCACAATATCGGCAGCCACGGCTTCATCGACCTGCCACGTGCCGAATCCGATGGTTGGCAGGATCCTCCCGGTATTCAGTCTGAGTTCTGACTCGAGCATTTAGAGTTCTACCCTGTTCGCGCTGTAATGGGCCGCGGTTACCGAGTGTACACCACCTCGCTGTTAAGAGGTGGAAATTCTATCATCTTTCCGGTCGCTGTGCCGGTGCGCCCCGGCCCTCAACGACATCCCGCCATGTGCGTGAACACCGACGGCATGAACAGCAGGTCGAACGACTTCGAATCGGAGGGGAAGACAAACTCGGCGCCGGGATACTTTCCATTGGGGCTCTAGTTGCTGTTGTGGATGTCGGTGAAATCGAACTTAACGTTGGGGTGTTTCCTGGTGTTGTGCTTTGCGTCCCACTCGATGGCCCGGTGCGGATATTGAAACCCGCTTACGATTCCTGTTTCGGGTCGAGGTACTCTGCAGGGCTCGGGCGTTGCGGCTGGTGTCACACCCGGGCTCCAGCACGCGGTACTTGGGCTGCAGGTTACAGGCGGCAGCCATAGCGCGACCCGGATGATCGAGATGCGACACCATAACGGCTCCCGTGGTTGCCAGTGCGGTTGCCACGGCGCCTTCGCGCCAGCCGTAGTGCACGACCGTTCCACCGCAACTCAGATGGGCCAGCCATTCGGCCAGGCGGGGCCGAGCGGTTGACTCGTTCTCGGCGGGTTGCGCGAGGCCATCGGCCGCCACCCAGCCCTCGGCCGCGACAAGCAACTCGTCCAGGGTTGCCTGGTCATCCGGGTCGGCCTGAAGTTTGGTGACGAGGGTGTCGACCGACTCGGCGTGATCAACTTGCGGCTCGAGGTGATTTCGGGCGGGTGTGGTTGCCGTCCTGGTTTCATCGTGGGTCGACTCCATCGGGCTCTCCTTCGGCCGCCGAACCGGGACGGCTCCGCCCTCCACGGTCGCCGCCGTGCGGGATCAGGAATGTTTAGAGAGCAATCCAGGTGCCAGCAGAAAAAGATCAATGAACGAGGGGATTTACGGGAACCGTGTTGATAACCAGGAAGTTTTGGACCGTGAGCGTCGGTTTCTTGACCCGCGAGGGACCAGGTACTCGTTGCCGCGGGCTCAGCGATCGCCTCTGTTTGATATCTTCTTGCTCGCGGGATGTCCGTGGGACGCTTTTTGAACCCGCGTCGACATCTTACCGCCGGCCTCCGGGCGACCCGCCTCATCGAGAACTTCGATTTTTCCGGCCTCAACCAGTTTCTTGAATGCGGGGCGCTCCAGGGCCTCGTCGGGGATCTGGCCGCTGCCGACCAGGCCGAGATGGAGAGTTTTTCCGCCGGGCAGCGGGATCTTTATCGGTGTACGTGTTTTATTGATGACGCTCTTCATGTTCGGATCCCCGGTGCTCTGGCCGTGTGACTCGCTGGTACCTCAACGAGCATGTCATTCTACCGCACAATCCTGAACAAAAAGCCCCAACTGCGCTAGCCGCTCGGGTGTCCCTACCTGAAACCAGATCCCGGTTGAACGCCCGCGCCATGCTGGCAAAAAGGGGACAGGCGCCGGAAACTACGTCGCCTCAGGGTAAATGCAAGAATTCAAGGATCAGACGCGGTTTTTAGCAGGGACAGGATTGCCAGCCGCCCGCCGGGAAATCCCTGGACCAAAAATGGGGAGGACTTCACCTGCAGGCTCGGGGTCAATTACCTCGTTCCCATGATCACTCGAGGCCGGGAGTGGCGAAGAACAGCAAAACGAGAAAAAGCACGAGCCCCTGGATGAGCCAGCCAATTACGCAAACCCCTACAGCCCGAAAGGTGCTCTGGTAATCAAGCGCTTGCCTGACCGCTATGATCATCGCCACCAGCATCCATATGGCAGAGACGAGGAGGACCAGTCCCCCAATGCCGGGGATGACACCCAGCACCCGAATCAAGCCCGGAGAGCTAGCAAATCCAATGGTTCGCAGCATCTCACCGAGATCGGCTCGGGTCTGAGGCTCCGGGAGGAGTTTCGTCCCAATTAGATAAGTGAGACCGGCCCAAATAAGCCATCCAATCAAGGCTCCGATTGTGCCAACGAAAACTCCTGACAACCCTCCCTGGATGCCGCTTCCAAATCCACCCGCGATGCTTGCCAGGACCACAACCCCCATGGCCTGACCCATAGCACCCTTATCAGCTTCAACCTCCTCATATAAGAGAATGTCCAGCTTCGCCGCTCGAATCATACGGTCCATCATACTGGCCATGATCGTCTTCCTCGTTGTTAGCTAGAGCTGGGGCAACAGGTGGTCTATTCTATATGGGTGGTGGCAGTATCGGGACCGGGATTTTTCGTATCCAGGCCTCGAGGCGCTCGTCGTCAGGGTACACCGTACTTCAGAAATGGCGACAGAGCTGATTGGAGCAAGTGAACTATAGAGGAAGGATTAATGAGAAGTCAAAAATAACCCCAGGTCGGTGAATAGCAAGGCCCCGGGGTGTCGTTCCTCTTGTACAGTGGATCCATCGCATTCATTGCGCTATCAGGTCTCATGTGGAGATCCCGAAACTCAGAGGCCAGATTAATTCTTTGGTACTGACCCAGGATCAATCAGATTCTTCTGTAACGTTTCGCAGTGAACCCCCGCTACACATCCGGCACGTGCTTCGGGTGCCGGATGGCCCGGGCAACGGGGCGCGTCTGCACTACGAGGTGTTGACGGAAACCGCCAATTCCTATAGATGATGGTTTCGGGCAAGTGCCCTCCACCCCAGGCCTCGGGGCGGGGAGAGGCAGTGCAACGCGATATCCTCCGGGCAGACGAGTTAAGTATTGTCGACACCCAAGCTATCCGTGGTCATACCGGTATTCAACGAAGCCCAGACGATCAGGCAGATCGTCGATCGGGTTCGGAAGAACCCTCTGGAAAAGGAGATTGTCATCGTTGATGACTGCTCCACGGATGGCACCCGGGAGATTCTGAATCAGCTGGAGAGCATTCCCGAGGTCCGCGTTTTCTACCAGGATCGAAACCAGGGGAAGGGGGCAGCGCTCCGCCGGGGAGTGGCGGAGGTGCGCGGTGAGGTGGTGATCTTCCAGGATGCGGACCTGGAATACAATCCGGCCGAGTATCCGAAGCTGATTGGGCCGATTCTCGAAGGGAAGGCAGACGTGGTGTTCGGATCGCGCTTCGCAGGAGGGCAGCACCACCGCGTGCTGTACTACTGGCATTACGTTGGCAACAAGCTGCTCACCACGTTCTCGAATGTCTTCAACAACGTCAACCTGACGGACATGGAGACCTGCTATAAGGCGTTCCGGCGCGAGGTCATCCAGTCATTCAAGATCGAAGAGGACCGGTTCGGCATCGAGCCGGAGGTCACGGCCAAGGTTGCAAAAGGCGGCTGGCGCCTCTACGAAGTCGGCATTTCTTACGAAGGGCGAACCTACGCGGAAGGGAAAAAGGCCGGCTGGCGTGATGGCGTCCGGGCGCTCGTCTGTGTCGTGAAGTACAGTCTTTTCAGCTGAAAATGTTCGAAAACGTTTTCTCTTGTCCTTATTTGTCCCACTCCCACCCTGATCGAGTCACCGTTAGGCCGAGAGCGGTAGAGGTTCTGGCGTAGTTGTACGCTCGTCGAGGCGGACGGGATACGCCGCTCTCAATCCACCGTTCTGATTTTTGACCGATCGCCAGCTACGCTGTTAGAATTCTCCTCATCCGAAACCAGGCGAGGGAAGGCGGCTTCGTGCCGGCAACCATGGAGGTGTGCTCATCATGACTCCCCGAGAAGAGTTTGACCGTCGGCTGAAGGCCATCCGGACCAGAATGAAGAGCCGGAACCTGGATCTCTTGCTGATCTATTCAGCGCCAGGCTCGCTGCGGTTCGGCCAGCGTGGCCACGTCATGTACGTATCCGGTCACGAGCCGTATTTCGGTGACTCGATGGTGCTGCTGCCTCTTGACACCACCCTGAATCCGTTACTTGAGATCGGCGCAGCAAACCACTTTTCATCCCTGGGGAGCTGGATCGACAATGTGAAGCCCGCGGGTGATCACATCCAGGTTCTGAAGGCGTATCTCATTGAGGTGAAATTGCAGAAACCCAGAATCGGACTGGTAGGGGAATATTCCATGAGTCCGACCTTCTACAACCGTCTTCGGCAGGAGGTGGACGCGCCGATTGAGGTGGCTTCGGACATTCTCGAGACGGAGCGTGCCGTGAAATCTCAGTACGAGATCCGCTGCATGAAACATGCGGGTGCAGTCGCCTACAAGGGTGTGGAAGCTGCGGCAAAGTTTGCCCGTCCCGGAGTCCTGGAAGCGGAGATCGTCGGTGAAATCGAGCGGGTCTGCCGCGCGGCCGGGTCGGAATTCTTCCCGCACTACACGATGGCCACCTCTGGCAGAAACCCGGACCACTCTGACCTTTGGTGGAAAAGCGGTAAGCGCAGGCTGGAAGCGGGGGATCCGTGGTTGCTGGATTTCGGAACCATGGTCGAGGGGTACTGCTGCGACCTGTCCAGGCCGTTCACGCTGGGACCACCCTCCAAACGCCAACAGGATATCTTTGAAGTATTGCTGGAGTCGTTGGAAGCCGGGAGGAGAATGGCACGGCCAGGCGTTCTTGCCTCTGAAGTGGACGCAGCCACGTCAGAGCCCCTCAGGCGAAAGCTCGACAAGGACCGGGAGTGGCGTGAGATCGGGCATGGCGTCGGGCTCGAAGTGCACGAGTGGCCCTTTGTGGGGTACGGACGCATCGTCGATGATCGAGCCTACCGGGACATGAAGCTCGAGGCGGGCATGGTAATCTCCATGGAACCGTCAATATGGCTGCCGGAAACAGGAGATTTCCAGGTCGAGGATCAGTTCGTGGTCACGGAACAGGGCGGAGAGCGCCTGAGTCCCATTCCGCTGCAAATCTTTACGTGCTAGGGAGGAATCGACGATGCGTCGCACTGCCCTCGGCGCTCCCGTGCTCCTCGGGGTTACCACTCCTGCACACCTTAGCGTAGAAGGAGGATCGAATGACCCAATCGAAGCTGGCTGCACCGAGAGTGATACGCGCCAATCAGTTGAGGGCAAAACCGGACGACATCTCTCCAGGCTGCACCCATGCCGAGATGGTTATCGGGGAGCAACAGGCGCTGGGCCTCTATTTCATGCCCCCGGGAGCCCAGACCAATGTGTTCTCCCTGGAAGACGAGGATGATGGCAAAGCGATCGAATATTACGGGCCCTGCGACGAGTTCTACTATGTGCTCGTGGGTGAGCTCACGATGTACTGGGGAAAAGACGCCGCCGAGGTGGAGGCGGGAAAATCGGAGAAGCTCCAGTTGAGAGCAGGGGAGCTCGGCTACTGGGCCCGCGGGTGGAAGTACTCCGTAAAGAATACGGGTACGGCGCCCGGCACCTTCCTATGGGGCTTGACCTATCCACCGGCTGGGACGCCGAGGCGTGATCAGACGGCTCTAAAACCCCGCTGAGATTTCCCCCAGTTAAGTCCCGCCAGGCCCTTCTCTCACGGACACGAATAAACGGAGGCGTCGATCTCCAGATCGCGCGATCCGATCTGCAAGGGGTCGTTCGACTCGTAGGTGTTGCCATTCACGGCGTCAACGGCGCGTGCCACGAACCAGACTCCCGTTCCTGCAGGAGGATCGATCGAGTAGGTGAGCGAGGTGCCTGGGAAGTCGTCCGCGAGGCACGCCTCTGTGGCTGCGGTGAAATCGCCGTTCAAATCATGCAGTCGCTTCAACCATCCCCAGACCACGTCGTATCCCGTAGCGCCGGGTGCCGTCTCCCAGCCGATCTCGGATTCGCCGCTCCTGAGGATGAACGGCACAGGCCTCGCAGGCCTGGCCCGCACGTCAATGGCGGTGTCGAAGCACTGAAGTCCGTGAATTGATATAAGAGTGCTGATCCGGGGGAAAGGTTCGGCCACTGGTACCAGACCGCTATCGAAACGTTCCACAGGCCCGTCGTTGGTCTGGAGGTCGAGCACGAGCTGCTGAAAGGGCTCAGATCTGGTGCCGATCCGGAAGGTCCCGGAGCCGGTCAGCCACCGGTCCAGGGCCGGCACCGACCACTTGACGTCCCGCACCTCGAACAGTTTGGTGCCGTCCTCGATGCCACGGAACACGAGCTTGAACGTGCCGCGAACGGATGCAGCCTGCAGCAGAGGGCATAGGCAGGGCGGAAAGCAGCCCTCTTGCAAGGAGCCCTCCTCCTGCAGATGGTAGACAACGGGAGGAAAAGACTGCGAATGGGCGCTCGCGGTGGTGATCACGAGGAGGGGGAGGATCGCCAGCGCCGCGTTCCTCAGGAAACGGTATCGCATCTCATCCCCCGGCAGGCTCACTCCATGCTCTTCGATGCGGCAGGCTTGAGGCCCATCTTGGCGAGAGGACTGCTGCGGGCGGCGGGTGCCTCACCCGGCCTGTAGATCATCACACCGCCGCGAACCGGCCGGGTGACAATCTTTGCCTCTTTGGCGAGAGCGATGGTAATCGGCACCGGATCCTCTTCGAAATACTCCCGAAAGCCGTTGTTGAAGCCGCTGTAGACGGAGTGGATCCCCAGCGATTTCTCGGTATGGAGCTTCTCGATAGCGCGGAGCACGAACTCGAGATGAGTCAATTTTTCCTCGGTCATGACCGTGTTCCTC
>JAPUKU010000024.1 GCA_027295505.1 Acidobacteriota bacterium | reverse complement strand
CGGCGGCCGCCGGCACTCCGCTCACAGACGGGGGCTGTCCGGTGGAGATCTCCAGGCCGATCAAACCCAGGCAGTACAGATCGGAGCGGGAATCCATTCGCTCGCGCAGAAGCAACTCGGGAGGGACGTACAGCAGCGAGGAATCGTCGGGATCCCTCTGGCTCACTTCAGTGAGGCGCAGCGCCAGCCCGTACCCCAGGATCATCACCTCTTGCTGCGAGGTGATGAGCACTGACTCCGGACGCAGATTACGGCACAAGCATCCCTGTGCGTGCGCGTAATCGAGAGCCTCCGCCAATCTCGCCAGGAGTGACACCACGGTACCGAAGTCAGGGGCGCCACCTTCGCGCAGAACCTCCCGCAGGGTTTTTCCCTCACGCCGTTCAAACGCATAGTAAAGACCCTGGTCATCGACTCCGACACCGAGGAGCGGTGCAATGCCCGGGTGCCGCAGGCGCTCCATGCGCTCCGCCTCCTGCAGCAGGCGAGAGGCTTTGGCGACCTCCTGAACCGGATCGAGCGGGAACCGGTAAATAACGACCGGTCGCCCCTCCGCCTTCTCACGCCCGGAATACAGCACGCCTCCCTGCTCGCGACCGATCTCCGCCGCCACCTCGAAACGCTCCTCGAGCGGCGCAGTCCCAAGCTCGAGCCCCTCTTCGAGAGTCACGTTCTTGATCGATGCCGGACCCTGTGACAGCGCCGTGACCCTGTCGGCGACGTCTTCGTAGCGAAAATCGACGGCGGCAATTTGCTGGTAAAGCGGCAGAGCTTCGTCCGGACGCCCGCTCTTTTCGAGCACCCGCGCCAGGCGATACAGGATGGGCAGTGTGTCCGGCTCCGCGGAACGGCCGTTGAGCCCCCGGCGGTAACAGTCTGCGGCCAGCGAAAAGAGCACTTTCTTCTCGAAGATCTCCCCCAGCAGAAGGCTTCCGTCCTCGGCATCGTCCGCCTCGCGCGTTATGCGCTGCAGCAGCTCGATGCATCGATCCAGCTCTCCACGCTGGAAGAGAATGCGCGCCGACTTCAGGAAATCGCCTGCTGCCACGTAGTCTTCGACGGCGGCCGCGACCTCGCCCGCCTTCTCCAGGCAGGCGGCCGCTTCGGCCGGCGCATGCGCCTCGCGGTAAAGGTCCGCGGCTTTCTTCCACTCACCTGCGATGCCGTAAAGGCGTGCTGCGCCGTGCAGATCACGTGCCGCCTGTGCGGCCTCGGCGGCTTTGAGCATCTGTCCCGAGCGCTCGAAGCACTCGCAGGCCATGGTGTGCTCGCCGATCGCCAGGAAATGCTCCGCGGCCCGCCCGTCATCCCCGCGCCGGAGGAACAGATCCGCCAGCAACCGGGGTTCGAATACGCCGGACGGCTGAGAATCTACCAGGCGTGCCGCTGCGTCGTCGCGGCCGGCCTTGAGGTACGCTTCGAGAGCGCGGGAGACTTCTCCGGCTTTTTTGAAAGCTTCGGCGCACTCCTCCAGCAACCCCGCACGCTGGAGGAGCGGGGCGGCAGCCGCGGCGTTGCCGAGCTTCAGGTAGAGCTTGCCGCACATTTTCGCAAACCGCCTGACCTGCTGATTGCGATCGACGGGATCCAGAAGGATGGTGTTGCGCTCGGTCTCAGCGATGAGCGTCTCGAGGAGGCGGATGGCCTCGGCCGGTCTGTCATGGCGTGCGTAGAGGCACGCCGCCCTGTCCTTGAGATTGGCCTGCTCGAACGCTTCCGCGGCCTCCACCGGGTTGCCCATTTTCTCGAGAATCTCCCCGGCGCTCATCATATCTCCCGCACGCTTGTAGAGCCGCCAGGCCCGATCCGGCTGTTCCGCCTTGATCCACATCTCGGCTGCCGCGCGCAGATTCTTGCCGCGGACGTAATATTCCGCGGCCGCGGGGTAGTCACCCAGTTCCTCCGCCAGGTGGGCAGCCTGCTCGTGCAGCCCTCCCCTGCGATACGCATACAGCGCCCTCTTCATGTCGCCGGCCAGCGAGTAGAAATCTCCGGCCGTGGAGTAGTCGCGCGCGCGTTCGGCCTTCTTGGCCTTTTTTAGAAACTCCTTCACCCACTAAAACATAGGCTACATGCCCCCCCTTTTCCACCCCGTCGCGGAGCGGGCTGGATCCACCTTAAATTAAGAGAAAAAAGTGGTTAGGGTTCTTCGAAGGGGGTCCAATGTCCCCCAAAAACTTGCGGCGGCCCGAACCGGGCCGCCGCCGATCGCCCCCCGAGGGGAACCTGGGGTGATGCAAGTGAAATTAAGGTCAGCGCACTCGGATCGTACCGTTGTTGCTCCAGCGCTTGAAACCCCAGGACTTACTGCAGCGCATCGGAAAGTCCCCCGTCTCCATAGCATCAAACTCGATGGTGACGGGTGTACCGGCCTTCAATTTGCGCTTGATTCCGTACTTCTTGATCTTCACTCCGTAGGTGGAGTCCTTGCTCACGAAGGTGATGCGCACGCGGTCACCCTTCTGAACTTTGATCTTGGCGGGAGTGATCTCACCGTCTCGAACAGTGATACGAAACTGGCGCAGGCGATTGGGCGCGGAAGCCCGCGCTGCAGCAATCGATTCCCTAGTGCCGCTCTTGCTTTGCTGAGCCACCACATCAGCCATCAGGCTGGATCCCCCGGACAGAAATACCGCCATGGCGGCACATGCCAGGAGCGCTCGACGAAAACTAGTCATAGTATGGATTCCCTCCCCTGCTTGAATGAGAACGGCCCGCCCGCCTGCCCGTCGTATCGCTCACTGTCGAACCGCCACGACCAGGGGGCAAAAGCCATCCGATCCAAATATAAAGCTTCTGGGCGCAGTAGCAAGCCGAAACCCGCCCCAGGAGCGGATCTCCGGCGATCAACTGTCACATGAAGAGGACTGAGTCAGAAGTTTGACGCTTCCAGGAAACGCCGGGGCAGATTTACGACCAGATTTCCACCACCTCGTCGCCGACGATCGGCATGGGAGAGTTGGACTGCGAGGAAGTCAAAATGAAGGCTGGTACTGTCCGAAAACACCTCTCAATGCCTCGGAGATCTCACCCAGCGTTGCGTAAACCTCGACCGCAGCCAGAATCGGTGGCACCAGGTTGCCACTTCCCTTCGCTGTTTTCTCCAGAGCGCTCAGCTTCTCACGGACCTTCCCGTTATCCCGAGAGCTCTTCACCTCCGCCAGCCGGCGGGCCTGCTCTCGTTCGGGCTCCATTCCCATGACCGGTGGTGCATCCACCTTCTCTCCCTCGACTCGGAAGCGATTCACACCGACGATCACTTGTTCGTTCCGCTCCAGATCCTGCTGGGTCTGGTAAGCCACCTCCTGGATCTCCTTCTGGAAGAAACCGGATTCGATAGCCGCCACGGCCCCTCCCATCTCGTCGATCCGCCGCAGATAATCCCGTGCCGCCTCCTCGATCGAATCCGTGAGCCTTTCCACGGCGTAACTTCCACCCAGAGGATCGACCACATCAGCGACACCGCTTTCGTGGGCGATGATTTGTTGCGTGCGCAGGGCGATGCTTACCGTGCGCTCCGTGGGCAGACCGAGAGCCTCGTCGAGGGAGTTCGTGTGCAGCGACTGCGTGCCTCCGCACACCGCGGCCAGCGCCTGCAGAGCCACCCGGACCACGTTGTTATCAGGCTGCTGCGCCGTGAGCGTGGATCCGGCAGTCTGGGCATGAAATCGAAGTGACTGAGCTCTCGGATCCCGAATGTCGAAACGCTCTCTCACCAGCCGCGCCCACAAGCGGCGAGCGGCGCGGAACTTAGCCACTTCCTCTAGAAAGTTGTTGTGCACGTTGAAGAAAAAGGACACGCGGCGGGCAATCTTCTCCACGTTCAGGCCCCGCTGTCGCGCGGCTTCCAGGTAGGCGACGCCATCCGCCAAAGTGAACGCAACCTCCTGCACCGCCGTACAGCCTGCCTCGCGCATGTGATAGCCGCTGACGGAGATGGTGTTCCAGCGCGGCACCTGCTCCTGGCAGAAGGCCATGACGTCGATCGCCAGTCGCAGAGAGGCGGCGGGAGGATAGATGTACGTTCCACGCGCACTGTATTCCTTGAGCACATCGTTCTGCACCGTGCCCGAGATCTTTTTCAGAGAAATTCCTCTCTCTCGGGCCACACCGCAATACAACGCCAGCAGGATGGGCGCCGTGGCGTTGATCGTCATCGAGGTGCTGACCTTGTCGAGTGGAATGCCGTCGAGCAGCATCTTCATGTCGGCCATAGTGTCGATCGCCACACCCGCGCGCCCCACTTCGGATTGCGCCCGCGGATGATCCGAGTCGTAGCCCATCTGAGTGGGAAGATCAAACGCCACGCTGAGACCCATCTGACCCTGCTCCAGTAGGTAATGGAAGCGGTGGTTGGTCTCGGCCGCCGTACCGAACCCCGCGTACTGTCGCATGGTCCACAGCCGGCTACGGTACATCGAGGGGTGCACTCCGCGTGTGAACGGGAATTCCCCGGGGAAACCAATGTCCTTGACCGGGTCACCGCCCGCCCTCTGGGAAGCGTCGAAGAGCGGCGGCAGGTCGATGCCGGAGGAGGTCGTGAATTTCTTGCGGCGTGAATGAACGGTCTTTGCCGCCGGGCCGCATGTCTCGCGCTCCCAACGCTGGAACTCCCGCTCGAGGTGGCTGTTTGTGCCGGCGCCTGTTTTGGGTCGATCCGTCTTCCGCGTGGGGTGCGGCCCCGGGCGCGCGGATTTCTTCGCTCCACGCCGCCCCGCGGTGGATCGGCTCGGGCCGGTTGAGGCAGTTGATCGTCGGCTCATTGGACTCGGCTCTTACTCCTGGTATCGGCCCCCGATATGGGTGGCCAGGAACTTTTCCGCCTTCATGTAAAAGTCGAGGCGGTTTTCGGGGCGCACGAAGCCATGTCCCTCATCCGCATATTCCACGTACTCGACGATCTTGCCCCTCTTCCTGAGCGCCTCCACGATCTGCAGCGATTCGGCGCGCTTGACGCGCGGGTCGTTAGCGCCCTGGGCGATGAGCAACGGTCTGTCGATGCAGTCGGCTTTGAAAAGCGGCGAGCGGGAACGAAGAAACTCCTCGTCCCGTTCAGGATGACCGACCCGCTTGAAAAAAACGGACTCCCAAGGTTTCCAGTAGGGTGGCATTGTCTCCAGCAGCGTGAGCAGGCTGCTGGGACCAACGATGTCCACTCCACACGCAAAACGATCGGGAGTGAACGCCAGACCGGCAAGCACAGCATATCCGCCGTAGGAACCGCCGAGGACAGCAACCCGTCGGGGGTCGGCGACACCCTTCTCGACCGCCCAGTCGACCGCATCGAGAAGATCCTCCTGCATCTTGCCGCCCCACTCTCTGTCGCCAGCGTTGGTGAATGTTTTTCCGAAGCCTATCGAGCCTCGATAGTTCACCTGCAGCACGGCGTAACCGCGGTTCGCAAGCCACTGCACCTCCTCGTGACACCCCCAGGAATCACGAGCCCAGGGACCTCCATGAACCCGGAGAACCATCGGCAGATCGCGGGCCTCGATTCCCGCTGGCGTGGTCAGGTACCCGGTCATCATCAGTCCATCTCGGGCACGAATGCTCACAGGCTCCATGCGCGCCAGCGTGGCACTCTCGAGAACCTCGCGGGTTGAAAACAGCAGCTCAGCACTGGGGGTATCACGCCGGTACGCATAGTACCGGGCAGGACCGTCATCGACCTTGAAACACACGATCCATACGCGATCGTCACGATCACGGCTGGTGATGTGGAAGTCGCCCCGCTGCACCTTCTGCAAATACGCGAAATCTTCCGCGATCGACGAGTCAAGAACCTGCCAGCGTAAGCGCCCCCCGTCGAAGCCGACCGCCTGCACTGTGTGCCGGATCGGGTGCAGAACAACCTCATCCACGTCCGCTCCCTCGTCCTGGGCCAGCAATTTCTGCCGCCCGCTTGAGAGATCGACCTCTCGCAGCTGGCTGGTGTCGCTGCCCTCGCTGCTCACGATGAAAAGCCCCCGGTTGTCCGGTGTAAAGCCCAGTGGTCTGCTGGTGATGGAGTCCTCGAACTCCCAGCGCAGGAGGGTCCGCCAGGGGGCGGCCTCCTCGTCGCGCACCATGAGAACGACGGTGCCATCCGGATCGGCCTTCACAGCGGCACGCAGGCGGAGCTGGTGGTCCGCCTGCCACGACATGAAGCCCTCAGAGTTTTCAGCACGGAGGTTGAGGGCTCCTGATCTCAGGTCCAGCTGGTAGATATCGTGAAACCGGGGGTCTCGATCATTGAGGCTCACGAGGACATCATCAGGGAAATCGTGCTCAACCGCTACGAATCTGGCCTGGATGTTCTGCCGGGGAGTGAGGTCTCTCTCCTGCAGTGTCTCGAGATCGAGGCTGTAGATATGCCAGTTCTCATCCCCCTCTTTGTCCTGGACATAGAGAATCTGGCCGCTGTTTCTGGCCCAGGCATACCACTGGATTCCACGCCGGCGTTCCCGAGTCACCGGCCGGTCATGGTCTCCGCCGATCGAGCGGACCCAAACGTTGAGCACACCCTCGTGCGGCGCCAGGTAAGCCAGGCTCTCTCCATCCGGAGATACCTCCGGACGCGTGCGATCCGGGTTTCCAAAAAGGTTCTCCCGGGGAATGAGGGGTGGCAGTTCGGCCGGCAATGTGATCGCTCGGGGCAGGCTCACGAAGCAGCGTCCCGACGGAGACACTGCTTCACTTCGTTAAACTACGCCTGTCGGCAAAGTTACAGGCCCCGATGATAATGCCAAACGGGGCCGGACGGAAGGCGTTTCCGGGGAGGGGACTCAATCGCGCTTGGCGTTCATCCTTGCGACCTTCTCCTCGTAGCGGTTGTCCCGCCACTCCAGGGCCGCCTTGAGACCGCGCTCGCGCACGATGGTGTTGAACTCGACCTGCTCCTCCGTCTGGGCCGAGTTCAAGAGGCTCGATGCCTCCAGGTTGTATTCGATCGCCTCCTTGAGGCCGGCCATCTCATAGCACCGATTCAATGGCAACTTCGTCAGCTTCATGACTTCCGGTGGGACTTTGGCGATCCTGTCGGCAAGCTTCTGCACTTCCTCCTCGAGCTTATCCGCAGGAACCACCCGGTTGACCATGCCGATGCGCTCCGCCTCTTTCGCATCCAGGGTATCCCCCGTGTAGAGAAGCTCGCGGGTTTTCTTGAGACCCAGCACGTACGGCATGATCATCGTCACCGGCCCACTGCCGAAGCGGATCTCCGGCTCTCCGAGCATGGCGTCCTCGGCGGCCACCGTGAGATCGCAGGCCATGGCCAGCTCGCACGCACCCGCCAGACAGTAGCCGTGCACGGCCGCGATGACCGGTTTCGGCATGTGCCAGACCTTCATCGTGGTGCGGATGTCCAGATCGAGATGGTCGCGCCACTGCTGTCCCGTCTTGATCTTGGCCTCCTCGACGAGATCGTAACCGGCGCTGAAGGCCCGTCCGGCGCCTTTCAGAACCACCACGCGAACATCGTTGTCCTTCTCGGCATCCTCCAGGGCTCGATACAGCTCCCGAACCAGGTTCTCGCGCAATGCATTGAGCTGCTTGGGACGGTTGAGCGTGATCCACGCCGTGAAACCACGCTTTTCGTAGATGAGATCGTCGTAACCCATTCCATTACCCCTCTTGGCTTATGATTTCTTGGAGGTCAGGCGAGGAACGCCCAGGAGGTTCAGGAAATCTCCTGACCGTTCTGCCTCTTGATGATGAGTGCATCCACAGCGCGAACTCCCTTCCCCTCGGGAAGGACGATCAACGGGTTGATGTCGAGCTGATCGATGCCGTGGCCCAGGTCTTCCGCTAGCTTCGAGAGCCGCAACAGAGCATCGACCAGAGCCGGAACATCTCCCCGCGGGCGGCCGCGCGCTCCGTCCAGTATGGCCCGGGAGCGAAGAGAGTCAATCATGCTTTCGATCTCGCTGCGACCGAGCGGCACCACACCCAGAGCGGCGTCCTTGAGAATCTCCACAAAGATTCCACCCAGGCCAACCACCAGTGTCATGCCGAACTGGGGATCCCGCTTCAGTCCGGCAATCATCTCGATTCCCGGAGGGATCATCTCCTGGATCAAAATTCCACGAATTTCTGCACCCGGCTTGTAGAGCTTGGCAGACTCCACGATCTCGCCGAAGGCTGTGCGTATCTCGTCGGGATCGCTCAGCCCCAGGCGCACCCCGCCCGCCTCGGTCTTGTGGGCGATCTGGGGTGAATCAATCTTCAGAACAACGGAGCCGCCCATCTGCTTCGCGTAAGCCACCGCCTCCTCAGCGTCGCGCGCCAGCGCCTCGGCCGGCACGGCAATGCCGTAAGCGGAGAGAATGGCCTTCCCCTCTCGCTCTCCGATGGCGAAATCCGTCGCGCGCTCAAAAATGGTGCGGGCCTCGCCGGAGCGTACTCCAACAAGTCTCTGGGGCGCGGGCTCTGCCCCGTTGCCTCCCTGCAACCGGGCCTGGAACTCAGCGTAACGGGCAATATGGCTGACGGCACGCATGGTGTTACGCATGCCCAGCAGCACTGGAATGCCCGCCTTCTTGAGGATCTCATACGGCTTGCGGTCGAATGGCCCGCTGATGTTGGTTGAGAACAGGCACATCTTGTCGCTCTTCTTCGAGACGTCGATCGTCTTGCGGGCGATGAACTGTGCCACCTTGCTCTCCTGTTCACCGTGTTCGATCGGCAGATCGATCGACACGCAGAGGGTGTCAAAACCCGGATCGGCCGCCAGCGCATCCATGCAGACCGGGATGACCTCCGTTTCATCACCAACGCCCCAGCAGTCGAGCGGGTTACCCCGGTTGTGAAGGTCGGAGTAGGCGTTGCTGAGCGTGGTGCGCGTGGTGGCGTGCAGCTGTGGAAACTCCAGCCCCTCGGCTTCGCCGATGTCGGCCAGGCTCCCGGCCTCTCCTCCCGAAAATGTGATAGCTGCCAGACGCCGGCTGGCCGGATAACGCCCCTGTGAGAACAGAGCCGCAGTTTCCAGCAGTTCGTCGAGGTCGTACACGCGAACGATCCCCTTCTGGCGGAACACGGCATCCTGCACCGCGTCGGAGCCAACCAGCGCGCCGGTATGAGCGAGAGCAAGCTCGCGCGCACGATTGCCACGACCGACCTTCATGGCAATGATCGGCTTACCCGCCTCAGCCGCCTCCTCGGCCGCCGCGATGAAACCCTTCGGATTGCGGAACCCTTCGATGAAGGCCATGATCACCCGGGTATTCGGATCCCGCACCATAAAGCGCACGTACTCCGACAGGTCGGTCACCGCCTCGTTACCGCTGGAGATGAGGTAGGAGAAATTTACCCGGCCACCATGGTTAGCGAGGGCTTCACAGATGGAGCCGCTTTGCACAATTGCCCCCACGTTGCCCTTCCGGAGGCTGGGCGCCAGGGTGCCGATGTACATCGCCACCCTGTCCACCAGGTTCACAAGACCCATGCCGTTCGGTCCACAGACGGCGATGTCGTTTTCCTTCGCGATCTCGATGAGTTCCTTCTGCAGTGTCTTGCCGACAGTACCCACGTCCGCAAATCCACCGGCCGGGATAGTGACCCCCTTCACACCCTTGGCGGCAAGCTGACGCATGGCGCCGATGATGTGGCGCGCGCCGAGGGCGACGACCGCCCCGTCCACGGGCCCGGGGATAGCTTCCACGCTGGGATAGCACCGGAGTCCGAAGACTTCAGAGTACTTGGGGTTCACTGGAAAGATCTTTCCGGTATACCCGAGGGTCTGAAGATTGCGGACCGCGACGGAGCCGACGAACCCGGTCTCCGACGCGCCGATGATCGCCACGCTGCGCGGGCGCAGCAGGCGTTCCAAAGAACTGCTCATGGTTGGTTCAATCTGACCGCGGTTCACGGCCTCCTCTCCACTCAACAAGGTAAAGACCTCCCGTTCTGAAAATGTGCCTGCCGCGGGATCGTGCAGACCGGATATCGGCTCCCCGTGACCGGCCAGTCATCCAGACAGCCGATCCGGGGGCAGGCTTGAAGGGGTCCAGCAACCCCCGATACCCCCTCCCGAAGCTAACAGGAGCTGCGGTCAGGCGACGGCCACACACCGGATAAACATCTGTCCAGACACTATTTATACCCTCCAAAAGGAGCCTGCGTAAATGATTTTGTGTTTATAGCGGCTATAAGCCTTCCTATTGTCTCTGGAAGAGCCCTTTCGCGGGTTATACTGAAGGGAATTCTCACCTGCAGGGTCGTGTGAGGCAAACTCGAGCATCGTGGCGGCACCTCCTTCGCCGGTTGGGCGGAGCGCTGCGCCCGGACCGGCTCCGGCGTGTGGCCGGAGTGGTCGCCCTGCTGTCGGCTGTGGGAAGCGTCAGCGCACGGGCCGAGCTCGTCGAGGTCAAGCTGGCAGGACTCGATCCACGTGACGTGGATCAGGTGGTGCTGATCCTGATTGATGAGCCGGGCAAGCGCATGCTGCCGATCTCAGTGAGCCCGGGCCAGGCACAGTCAATCTATCGCGGCCGCGCCGGGATCCAGCCACCCCGGCCGATGACCCATGAGTTGATGCTGGCGGGGCTCGAGGCCCTGGGAGGCCGGATCACCCGCATCGACATCACGGATCTCCGCAACAACACCTATTATGCGGAGCTCTTTCTCGAGGACAGCCAGGGCAAAACTCACAAGATCGACTCTCGTCCGAGCGATGCCATCGCTCTGGCCCTGCGCGCCGATGCTCCTATTTTCGCATCCCGAGGCCTGATGCTGCCTCTCGAGGGCGATTCGCGGCCGGATGTAGAGAGCCATCCGGTCCTCAGCTCGCTGGGACTGCATCTTCAGGCGCTGACCGAGGAGCTCGCACGCTTCTTTGATGCAGCGGGGCGCCAGGGCGTGCTGGTGGCAGAGAGCGCCTCCGGCAGCCCGTCGTCAGACTCCGGCGTGCGGCGCGGCGACATCATCCAGCGCATCGGGAAGCGGCCGATCCGTACCGTCACCGAAGCTCTGTCCGCCCTTCAGCAGGCACGGAAGGAGGGCCAGTCTGTCGAGGTGCTGGTCGTGCGTGGCGGGCGGGACCACTCTGTGAAGCTGGAGTGGTGAAACGGTTGAAGGTCTTCGTAGCCGGAGCCACGGGTGTCCTGGGACGGGTGGTCGTTCCGGAACTGTGTGCCCGGGGCCACGAGGTGATTGGCCTGGCTCGCTCCGACAGCAATGTGGATCTTCTCCAGAAGCTTGGAGCTGAGCCGGTCCGTTGCGATCTGTTTGCCGCCAAGAGCCTGGAGGCTCCCATGCGGGGCTGTGATGTCGTTCTGCATCTTGCGACCTCCATTCCCTTCAAGCGCCGCCCCCGCCTGGGCGATTTCAGCTTGAACGATCGGATCCGTACCGAGGGAACCCGTAACCTGCTGGCAGCAGCTCTGAGATGCGGCGTGAAGCGGTTTGTTCAGCAGAGCATCGCCCTGCTGCATTCGGGACACCGGGAAGCGTGGGCCGATGAGGAGGGCCCACTCGGAGATCACCCCCCGTATGCCTCCGCCATCGAGATGGAGCGCACGGTGTGGCAGTCCCACGGTCTGGAAGGACTGTCGACCGTGATCCTGCGGGGGGGATGGTTCTACGGACCGACGGCTATCCACACACGACGGCTTTTTGGAGCCCTGCGCAGGGGGATGCTGCCGGTGATGGGAAGCGGTGAAAACCATTGGAGTCTGATTCATGTCGATGACATGGCCACGGCGTGCGTTGCCGCAGCCGAAGCCCCCGCGCCTTCTCAGCTCTACCTCGTCGTTGACGACGAGCCGGCACGCGTGAAAGATCTCTTCGCCCACATTGCCAGAGCCCAGAACCGCCGGCCGCCCCTACACGCACCCGCATGGCTCGTGTCCCTGCTGGCAGGGCCGCTGGCGAGGGAAATGCTCGCCGCCTCGTATCGCTGCCGTAACCGCCGGATCAAGCGCGAGCTGTCCTGGAAGCTCGCGTATCCGACCTACAGGGAAGGTGTGGCGGCGGTCCTCCAGGCCTGGTCGGAGGAAGCGTGAGCTGGCAGGCCAACCCGCGCCGCCCTACAATAGTTACCAGGGGGGAGGTCCATTGAGCCCCCATGAGAGCAGCGTGAAGCAAACTCGCACCCTGCGCCATCAGATTCCCTGCACGATCCTCTGGCTGTCGTTTACAGCCATGGTCTGCCTCGCCTGCGGGCGACCGGCCCCTGAGCCAATCGTGAAGGTCGAGCCGATCGATGCCCAGGCCTTCCGGGAGCTCCTGCAGTCGGGTCAAGGGCAGCCCCTGCTGGTCAACTTCTGGGCAACCTGGTGCGAACCATGCCGCCAGGAGTTCTCCATCCTGGATGAGCTTGCCCGCGAGATGGGCGACCAGGTGCGCTTCGTGGGCGTGTCGGTGGACAGTCCTGACAAGGTAGAGCAGGTTGAAGAATTCCTGACCGCTCAACAGGTTTCGTTCCCCCAGTACATCCGGGCCGAAGAGGATGACGAGGTTTTCATCAACGCCATCGATCCCGGCTGGAACGGGGCGGTTCCCTCTACCTTCGTGTATGACGACACCGGAGCCCGGGCGCGGCGGCTGACCGGCCAGCAGACCCGCGAAAGTCTGGTCGCCGTCATCGAGTCGCTTCTTCCGGAATTGACCGCCGAGGACAAATCGTCGGATTATTGACGGTACGCCCTGCCTCTCCCCCCAATCGATCCCCTTTCGGCCACCCGGCGAAAGACTCCTCACCTTCCTTGACGGGTGGGGGCAGGACCTTATATTCGCTCGGGCCGGACATTTATCTAAGCCGGCCCCCAGCGAATGCCCGCAGAAGACACCATTCGCGTCCTCCTCGTGGATTCGGACCGAGAATCGGCCAATCGCCTGGCCCAGTCTCTCGAGAAGCAGGTCGCTGAGCTCGATATTCAGCCTGTGGGCACCGCCGACGCCGCCCTCGATATCCTGAGCCGCGCCGAAGGCAGAGACGCCGGCTGGGATGCGCTTCTGTGCACGATCGGCAAGCGCCATCTCGAGGGCCTGGAATTCGTCCGGCGTCTGTACGAGGGCCCATGCTCCCTTCCCATCCTGCTCATCGGCGACAAGGCCGATCTCGAGTCCGCTGTGGAGGGAATCAAGGCCGGAGCGAGCGACTTCCTCCTGCGTGGTCCGCGCTTAGCACGCCAGATCGCGCCACGCCTGCGCCGGGCGATTGATCGCGCCCGCGCGCACGTTCACCGGTACCTGCTGCTGCCCGCTCTCGACTCCCTGCCGGACACGGTCCTGGTGGCCGACCCCCGCGGCCGAATCGTGGCCGCCAGCGCCGGCAGCCACCGGATGTTCGCCAGGACGGAGGACGAGCTGATTGGCACGCCGTTCGGTAATCTGCTGGCCGGTGATTCCGGACGCACGCTGAGCCAGGAAATCAGGGACCTTCCCCAGGGGGCGACGTTGCAGCGAGAGGTCCCGGCCATGCACTCGGATGGGCGCACGTTCACGACCCTGTTGACCGCGGTGCGGCAGGCGGGCATTCAATCCCCCTTTCTGCTCATTCTGCGCGACATCTCCCAGTGGAAGAACCTGCAAGAGCAACTGGCCCAACAGGAGAAACTCTCAGCCCTCGGCGAACTCATCTCTAGCGTCGCACATGAGCTCAACAATCCGCTCACGGGTGTGCTTGGTTTCTCCCAGCTGGTGATGGGCTATCCGGATTGCCCGGAAAAAGTGCGCCGCGATCTACGCAATATCCTCCAGCAGGCGCAGCGCTGCGAGCGAATCGTGCACAACCTCCTCTCGTTCGCGCGCAAGAACAAGCCGGAGAAGGCCTGGATCGGCATCAACGGCATTCTCGAGTCCACCACCGCTTTGCTGGACTACCGCCTGCGGGTCGACAACATCCGGGTGATAAAAGAGTTTGATGCGACCCTTCCCAAGACCATGGCCGACTTTCACCAGCTGCAGCAGGTGTTCCTAAACCTGCTCAACAACAGCCGCCAGGCGATTGCGCACTCAGGGAAGGGATCCCACGTGACTCTGCGTACGCACAGCATGGACGATTGGCTGCGCGTGGAGATCATTGACGACGGGCCCGGCATCCCTGAGAGCATGCTGACACGGATTTTCGACCCCTTCTTCACGACAAAACCGAAGGGTGTCGGTTCCGGGCTCGGGCTCAGTCTCTGCTACGGGATCGTCAGCGCGCACGGCGGACGCATTCACGCCCAGAGCCAGGAAGGAGTCGGTTCCACTTTCACAATCGACTTGCCAGTCCGGGCGCCCGCGGATTCCATGGACACAGGCCTCCCGGAAGGCCATCGCCAGTCCACAGCGCCCGCGCGGCGGAATGTTCTGGTTGTCGATGACGAGGGATCGATCCTGGAACTGTTCTTCCAGATCCTCAAGGCCGCAGGCCACCGAGTGGACACGGCTCGCAGCTGCAAGGTTGCCCTGCGCAAGATGGAGAGGGAGATCTACGATTTGCTGATTACAGATTTAAAGATGCCCGACGGTGACGGCAGAGAGCTCTGCGAGCGCTGGTGTGAGCTCTATCCGGAACGATCCGGCTCGATACTGATCACCACCGGCGACACAGCCAACTCCGAGACGCGGGATTTTCTCAACCGTTCCGGAGTTCATTTCATCCCCAAGCCCTTTGACATCAAGAGACTCATGCAGGAGATCATCGACATACTCGGTGATGCCTCGGTAGATGAGGATGAGCACAACCGTGAGCCGGTGGATGATCTTGCACCGAGTGGAGCGACGGTCTAATGAACGCGCCGACCCGCCTTCGTGCCGACGAGAAGGTGTTCACGCCTGTCGGCGTAGCGCGGCTGATCAATGTCCACGTCAAGTCGGTCGCCAACTGGATCCGGCAGGGTAGGCTCCAAGCCTATCGCACGCCCGGCGGGCATCACCGAATCACCCGCACCGCCGTGCTGCGATTCCTGAACGAACAGAAAATGCCACTTCCCGAAGCCCTCTGTGAGGCCCGCCGAAGGATCTTGATCGTCGATGAAGACCCGAACGTGAGCGAGATCGTGGAAGCTGCGCTTAGCGGCAACGATGACCGTTACGAGGTGACCACAATCCCTAACGGACTCGAGGCCCTGATCGAGATTGGCCGGCACCTTCCTGACCTGATCGTGATGGATTGTTTCATGTCACAACTGAACGGCTTCGAGGTGTGCAAGCTCATCAAGGGGAACCCCGAGCGCGGTCATCTCCGCATCCTCTCCCTGAGCGGTGATCACAATCCAGATGTGCGGGAAAAGATCATGGCATGCGGCGCCGATGCCGTTCTTCTCAAACCGCTCGACCTCGTCGAGGTCAGGCGGCAAATCGAGGCACTCATCGAAGACTGACCTCCCGGCCACATCCGCACCGCTGGCCATGGCCGGGATGCCACTCGCTTGACTCCCCCACTCCCCGCTCTAAGTTCTCCCCGGATGGATCTTCCGATCACAGCTGAACTGAAGGTGAGAATCCGCCTGCGGGCGGCGCGCGGAATCTTCCTGGCCCACAGTCCCCAGGTTCTTTTCTCCGGCCTTGCCGCCGGTCTGCTCCTGATCGGTCTGGGGACCTCCTGCGTGGCCAGTCCAAGGCTCATCCAGGACGCCTGGTCTGAGGCCGTTCTTCGTTCTGGCTACTCGCGGGAAGAGATCCGCCAGCCCGAGATCATCGAGCCCCCGAAGATCATGCAAACTACCCCCCTGCCCCGGGACGAGAATAACCAGCTGGTCGTGGCGCAGTACTTTCCCCTGAGCCACCAGATACGCATCTATTCGCGCCTGGCGGTGCCGATGAAGCAGATCCTGCTGAGGGAATTTCTCTATTCCATTTACTACGACCGGCTATCCTCCCAGCCGATCGATGTGAAATCGCTCTCGGAAATGGACTCGGCCCAGGACTGGGTCGAGCAGGCCATCAACCGCTCGACATCACCCGAAAACTGAGTTGGCACACCGCGCCCCGTCGCTGGATCGCAGAGGGGCACGGCGTGAGGTGGAAAGGTAGTTATGTGGACGAGGGATCTCAGCCCGGGCGCGGCGAATCGGCAGGGGTGCGGGCTCCGGCCCGCTGCGCCAGCGGCACATACTCGCGGCGGGCGGCCCCCGAATAGAGCTGGCGTGGACGGCTGATCTTCTGCTCGGGATCCAGGATAAGCTCCTCCCACTGGGCGATCCAGCCGGCCGTGCGCGGGATGGCGAAAAGAACGGGATACATCGAGGTCGGGAAGCCCATCGACTGATAGATGAGCCCCGAATAGAAATCAATGTTCGGATACAACCGTCGCGTGACGAAATAATCGTCCTGCAGGGCGATGCGCTCGAGCTCCCTAGCGACCTCTAGCATGGGGCTAGACCCCTGCACGTCAAACACCTGCTCGGCCATGTGCTTGATGATGCGGGCCCGCGGGTCGTAAGACTTGTAGACGCGATGCCCGAAACCCATCAGCCTGCCCTCGCCGTTTTTGACCTTCTTGATGAATTCCGGCACCTTGGAGACGGAACCAATCTCGCCCAGCATCTTGAGCACTTCCTCGTTGGCTCCTCCGTGCAGGGGACCGTATAGGGCCGCAACCGCCGCCGCCATGGCGGAGAACGGATCCACCTGGCTGCTGCCGACCACGCGCATGGCACTGGTCGAGCAGTTCTGCTCGTGATCCGCGTGCAGGATGAACAGCACGTCGATGGCCTTCTCGAGCACGGGATCCGGTTTGTACTTCACCTCGGTCATCTTGAACATCATGTTGAGGAAGTTGCCCGCGTAGGAGAGATCATTATCCGGATAGGCGTAGGGCATGCCACAGCTATGCCTGTAGGCGAAGGCTGCCAGCGTCGGCATCTTGGCGATCAGGCGGTGAGACTGCCTGCGGCGGCAGTCGGGGTTAAAGATGTCCTTGGCACCCGGATAGAAGGTGGAAAGCGCGCCGACCGTGCCCACGAGAATGCCCATCGGGTGGGCATCATGCCAGAAACCATCCATGAACTTCTTGACGTTCTCGTGCACCATCGTGTGGTGGGTGATCTCACTTTCCCACTTCATGTACTGCTTGGGTGAAGGCAGGTTCCCATTGACGATCAGGTAGGCGACCTCGAGAAAATTTGACTGCTCCGCCAGCTGTTCGATCGGATAGCCGCGATAGTTGAGAACACTCTTGTCCCCGTCAATGAACGTGATGGAACTGCGGCAAACGGCCGTGTTCAGGAGCGCGGGGTCGTAGGTAACAATCCCGAAGTCGCCCTCTGCGGACTTGATCTGGCGCAGATCCATGGCGCGGATGGACTCGTCCTGGATGGGAATCTCATAGGTTTTCCCGGTCCGGTTGTCACGAATGGTGAGGGTGTCCTTGGGCACTGCGCGTATCGTAAACCATTGATCATGAACGGTCAATGAACCCTTACCCGAAGACACCCGGACCGGACACCGGCTCTTTTGACGCTTCGCACAAGCGTCTGCTACGATGCGGACTTAGGCAATCACCGGTCTATTCTGATGCAAAAGTTGACGGTTATCGTACCCACCTTCAATGAGGAGGCAAACCTGGATGCCTGCCTGGACTCCGTGCGCTGGGCGGACGAGATCCTGGTGGTCGATTCGTTCAGCACGGACCGCACCCTCGAGATCGCTCAGAGCTACGGTGCCCGCATCATCCAGCGCACCTACGGATATTCCGCCTCACAGAAAAACTGGGCCATTCCCCAGGCCAAGCACTCATGGATCCTGCTCGTGGATTCCGATGAGCGCGTCCCTCCAACCCTGGCGGAAGCGATTCAGGAATTGCTCTGCGGAGAACCGCAGGCCAACGCCTACTGGATCTACCGTGCCAACCATGTGCTGGGCCGGCGGGTGCGGCGCTGCGGCTGGGGAACCGATAAGGTCATCCGGCTCTTTCGGCGCGATCACGGCCGCTACGAAGATACCCAGGTGCATGCCGAGATCCAGATTGAGCCGCCTGTGGGATCTCTGCGCGGCCGGCTTGTGCACCATTCGTTCCGCTCCTTCAGCCAGTACGCCCCCAAGCTGTGGAAATACGCCCGCTGGGGTGCCGAGGACGAATGGCTATCGGGGAAGCGGGCGAGTGCTCTGGATCTTCTGCTGAGACCTGCGGCGCGCTTCGTAAAGATGTACGTGCTGCGCGGTGGGTTCCTGGAAGGCACGCGTGGGCTCGTTGTCTCGTACCTCGGCCTCTCTGCCGTATTTCTGAAATACGCCCGTTTATGGGAGAAGGGCTGGGAGGCGTCCAATGCCCCGGAAGCCTCTCACGCTCCCGGTGCCTCGACTCAGACGGCCCGGGGATGAAGATCCTGCTGCTCGATTTTCATCGTGGCTGGGGGGGGCAGACCTCTAACGTGCTTCTCCTGGCCCGGGAACTTTCCCGGTGCGGCCACGAGGCCGTGGTCGGGGCGCCGGAGGACGGTGAGCTTGTACGCCGGGCCCGGAGTATGGGTCTTCAAACCTTCGGGTCCTGCCGGTTTCTGAAGACCCGGCATCTGGTGTCATTCGTACTGGATACCCTGGCGTTCGCCCGGTACGCCCGGGAGGAGCGGCCTGACGTCGTGCATGCGACAGGCTCCCAGGACACCTGGACGGCCGCCCTGGCGCGGCGCTGGTTCAAACTGCCGTATGCCCTGCTTCTGACCCGCTACAATACGAAACGGGTTGCCTGGAACGCACCCAACCGCTGGCTCTACGCCCGGGGTATCGACGACCTTGCCGTGGTGAGCCGCACGGTGCTCGAGCGCTACCAGCGCTATTTCGAGCGGCGGCTTCTGGATCCCGAGCGGGTCATGGTCATCCCCTGTTCTCTCTGGTTCGAGGAGTTCGAGGGTGATCTCGACGCGGCAGGCTTCCGCAAA
>JAPUKU010000239.1 GCA_027295505.1 Acidobacteriota bacterium | reverse complement strand
GATGGCCTCTCTCCGATCCATTGTTACGTGACAATTCGTTCGCCCTGCACACACCTAGTCCTTAGCGACTGCCATCACTGCGGAAATTCCCCAAACTCCATTCCATGATAAACGTCTGCTTAGACGAATTGCTTACAGGTTCTCGGTAATTAGTAAATCGTTAGAGTCGACGCCCGCGCCAACCGCCCGAATCGTCAGCGTGCAGGCGTCGGCTCCCTGGCAATTGTTCGTGCAATCAGCTTGATTCATAGTGAAGACGGCGGTATACGAAGGCTTGCCGGTGCCGGTAAGGGTCGAAGTTGGGTTAAAAGTCCCATTGAGGGGAGGGCTAGCTGGATTCCCATTCACGGTTGAGCTCACGACACTATATGTTACGAGAACGCTAGGAATGGTGTTCAGCGCGCTATCAAGCAAGAACCCCTCCAGTGGAATCGTATTGGTGCATATCGTGTCTATTACAGGATCTGAAGAGAGTAGCTGGTGTGTGTTCGGAGTACCTATAATCACCGTGATCTGGATCGTCCCACTGGATCCTCCCGACGTTGCCTCCACCGATGCGTTGACGGCGGTGGGACTTGCAAACGTTGTGAGTGCCACTCCATCGTCATCTGTTGTATCGGTATCCGGGCTGACCGTTCCATTGGAAGTGCTAAAGAACACAGCGGTGCCACTTTGGGGAACCCCAGTCGCTGTGAGCAATCGAGCGCTTACTGTCGACTGACCTAGAGGATTTGTAGTCAGATCTACCGGATTGGGAGTTGCAGTTATGATAAATTGCGAGCCCTCGACGGCGGTGGGGTCGGAGTCCTCACAGGCGATGAGCATGACCGCCAGGATGAACAGGGCGGCAACCGTTCCGAGTTTGAAAACTGCAGTTCGTCTCATTTCTCTCCTCTTGGATCCTCTCTCCTAAAGATGCCGTGGGGGATGTGGGTTGTCCACAGCCTCTTCAGGGCGATCCCCTGATCGGGCTCCTCCCGGGCCAACAGCATCTCCGGTATTTCCATTATTCTCCGCTTCCCTGCCTGTTCTGCGATCTACCGATCGTGGAGCCCAGCCTCATGAATACGGCCTCGTGCCGTGGCAACGCACCGCTCACGGGATATTGGTCGTTATCACCACATCGTTCGAGTTGTACGGCGACGGTGGGGTCCCCATGAACTTGCCACCCAGGGTTATCGTGCACAGACTCGGCGCCCCCTTGCAGCTGGCATCGCATCCGGCCGCATCGAGCTGGTATTTCGCTGAGTAGAGACCCTCGCCGGCCGTCGTCACCATGGTGATCGGCATATCCATAGGATCCAGGAAAACTCCCGACCCAATTCCCCCGGTCGTGCCTCTGACCTCGAGGTCTATCGTCGCTCCTTGCATGAAGAAGAACTGGTCGTCCAGGAGCTGTCCATCCAGAGCGATTTCGAGCGGATCACCCATCGTATCCCTGCAATCTGTCACGGTGACGGCGGCCGGAAATAGGCCATGTGTGGCCGACGGATCGGATGCCTCCGGTTCCCGATCGGTGACCTCGATGAGATAGAACACCTCCTGGTCATTCGCCCTCACCGTGACTGTAGCGAGGGTCGGAGTGGAGTTCGAGAACGTCGAGGTGAACTTCCCCAACGGATCGGGCATATCGTCACCGGTAACACCCATTGTCGGGACGAGGCTTCCATCCATGGTCTCGAGCTCCACGGGCTCGTTTCCCAGGAGAACCGGGGCGAAATCCACAACGTCCGCCACGGTGACCGTGATGACGGACGTTCCGGTGGGATCGATGATCGTGTGCACGGGATTGGGGGCAGACACGACCTCGAGCTCCGTCCCCAGGATCAGATCGACCCTTTCCTCATCTTTACAGCCGGCGCACAACAGGGCTAGTGACAGAGCCAGCCCCGTTATCCCCTTGCAAACGAGAGTTGCGAGTCTCATCCGATTCCCTCTTCGCTACCACTCCGAGTAGATCGTGCCGTCGAGAGCCTCCTGGTTCGAGCCGCTGCGGATGTTGACCACACCCGCTACACCGCGCGCCTCAGGCTCGTTGCTCTGGTCATCATACTCGACCGTCCAGGAGTAGGGTGAACCCGTGATCGGATCGCTTGGAATGGCGCGAATGTAACCTTCCGACACCAGGGTTTCCAGATCCGGCGGGTACTCCTGCTTGTCGGCGTAATATTGATCGAGCAGCTGTCGCAGGATGTAGAGATCTTCCTTGAGAACCGCTTCCTTGGCCCGGCGCGGTGAATCCTTCAGGCGCACCATGGCGATGCTGGCTAGAATACCGACGATAGCCACCACAACCAGTAGCTCAATGAGCGTGAAACCCCGCTGCCGCATCACCACTCCTCGTACATCGTGCCGTCGAGAGCCATGCCCTCGCTCAACGAGTAAATATCGTACACGTTCTGACGCCCCCAGGATCGCGAGTCATGGTCGTCCTGGTAGGATCGCTTTCCCCACTCCTGCTCCCCGGTCATCGGATCGACGGGGATGCGCCGCAGGAACTTCATGCGACGCCCCCCCACCAGGTCGATACCCTCCACCAGGCTCTCGAGATCCGGCGGATACCCCTCCGCATCGACGTCCGTCTGCATGATCATTCCTTGCGAGGCAATTCTCTTGTATTCGTCAATGGCGTGGCGCACGTCCCTCAGCGCGCGGCGCAGCACGAGCTCCCTGTGGCGCTTGATGCTCACCTTGGCAATCGGCATCGCCGCACCGGCCAGGGTGACCATGACGCCCATGACGATCAACACCTCGATAAGTGTCAGCCCGCGCTCCGCCTCTTCGGTGCGGACGGATCCGCCGATCCTCCGGCGCCTGGCCAGAACGGCACGGACTCGGGCTGTCAACCGTCGGCTCACTGCACCTCCAGACGCAGGCTTCTCAGCGTGGCCGTGATCGAACGATTCTGCGAATCCTTGAAAGTCGGTGAGCTGAGACCTAGCGTCGTAATGCCGGGCGACACACCGCTGAAGACCAGCCTGCATAGCGTGCCTTTTCCGGAGAGGCCGGTCGGTGGATCGATGCGCTCGATCATGACATGAATCTCGCTGGCACCGGCCGCGGCGCTGAACGTGAAGGCCGTCGTGGTGCCGTCTCCGCTCATGAGTTCGCCCTCCGTTGCATCCTCGAACTTGAGCACCTCGGGATTGAAGCGAATCGCAAACTGCACCTGTAGCAGGTCCTCAGCGCCGTCGAGCTCGACCTCGACCGACACGGTGCTGCCAACCGCCAGGGTATCCACGGAGGCCTGCAGGTTGACGGCCACCGGAGAATGAGCGGAGTTGGCCTGAGTCCCGGCACCGGGCTCAGCCGGAGCACTGGCTTCTTCCGGGGTGCCTTCTTCCTGTACCTCAGGCTCTACCCCGGCCGGAGCATCCTCCCCGGCGAGCTCGCTGGGAGCTTCAGCGGGAGATTCCGTATCCTGAGGACCTTCTTCGACGGTCTCCGCCACGCCGGCCGGTGGCGCGGCATCTGCCTCTTTACCGTCCGAGAGCTTCGACTGCTCGAGCGCCGTCGGCTCCGAAAGCGTCAGGCCCGGCGGTAAGGGCCGCGGGGCAGCGCCACCCGGCGGGCTCTCAGCCGGGGGGGCGGGTTCCTCACCAACGCCTTCGGGGAGATCCGCCTCGTCGAATGCTTCCTCCTCGAGGGCCGCACCCCCTCCGAAGGGGCCAGCCCCAAAGGCGCTCTGGCGGGTGGCACCCGAGAGATGGATGTTCTGCTCGGTTCCGATCCACAGCGCCTGGAGATCCTGCTCACGAATGTTGGGCATGCGGATGATGTGCGGGGTGATCGTCAGGACGATGTCGGTGCTGCGCACTTCCTTGTTGTTGCGCGCGAAGATCCGTCGCAGGAACGGCACGTTGGCCAGGCCCGGGATCCCGGAGACACTCTCCTGCTCCGCCTCCTGGATCAGGCCGGCGAGCAGGTTGGTCTCGCCATCCCTCAGGCGGATCACGGTCTCGATCTCGCGGGTGGAGATCTGGGGTTGGCTGATGCCCTGCCCCGTGGAGATGCTCGGTCCGAGAGCGCTGATCTCGACCCGCAGCTTCAGGCTGACCTCCCTGTTGTGGTGCACACGGGGCTCGATGTCGATGATGATACCGACTTCCTGGTAGACGAACGAAGTGATGGGCACGACGCTGCCGCCGATGGTGTTGGCTGTGTTGAACGTCGTCGTCGGAATGGGCACCCGGTCACCGATATGGATGTTGGCTTTCTCTCCTTCGGTGACCCTGAGCTGCGGCTTGGCGATCACCTTCGTGTCGCTGTCCGAGCGCAGGAAGTCAAGCGTTATGCCAGGAATGGGGCCCAACACCCAGTTGCCGGTCTGCCGCAGGAGACCCAGGTTGTTGAGCGGCACACCGCCGTCGGGGCCATTGAATGACATGTTGAGGACATTGCTGGTAAGGTTCAGACCCAGAGTCTGAAGCGTGGAGCGATTGATCTCGAGAAGCTCCACATCGATCACCAGCTCTGCCTTCGTCTTGTCGTTGGCCTCGATGATCCTCTCAGCGACCTCCACGATCTGCGGAGTGTCCCGGATGGTGATGGCGTTGAGCTGGGTCGACTGGGCGATCTTGCGTGCGTCCAGAAGCGTGCGCAGCAGGGTCTGCACGTCCTTGACCTCGGCGTTCGACAGGTAGAAAGTCTTGATGACCAGATCCTGGTACTCCTGCCGCTTCTGCCGGCTGTCCTGCGCGATGATCATGGTGTTCTCGTCCATGATCTTGAAGAAGTGCTTGTTGGTCATCATGAGGATGCCGAGCGCTTTCTCAAACAGAACGTTGGCGACGTCGATCGACACCTTTTTTTTGAGGTCGAGCTGGGAGTCATAGAGGAAGTTGATTCCTGACGCCTTCGACAAGGCCTCGTAGATCTTACCAATCTCTTGATCCCGGAACTTGAGAACAATGGGAATGTTGGAGGCCGCGTTCAATCGTGGCGGCTCGCGCCCCGGCATACGGGTGCGCTCCTTCATCTTTTCCATCTCGGTCGGCTCGTCCAGCCGGAGGACCGCCAGGCGCTTCTCCTGTGCCTTTCCGAGTTCTGTCTGCATATGCTGGTTGGTCGGATCGAGCAGGACCGCCTGTTGCAGTTCACCGACCGCAAAGTCGAACTGCTCCACCTCCATGTACTTCTTGGCCCTCTCGAAGTGGTGCTGTGAAGCCCGGAGCCTGGCGCGCGCCAGCGCCACGCGGTAGCGCGAGCTGTCCGGCTCCATGGCGAGCGCCTTGGAGTACCCGATGACCGCCCTGTCCCAGTGGTGCGCCCGCGCCTCTTTCTCCGCTGATCGGAACACCTTCGAGGCAGCGCAGCCCGCGGTCACCAGGCAAACAATGAGCAGACCCGCGGCGGCCAGCCATGCAGGCGTCGGGTTGGAAGCTGAACGATCGGAGGTATATCTCAAGTTCTGGTTCCCCTCTCAGTTACCCATCGGTATGAGCGTTTTCTCGTCCTTGAATCGTTCGTCGGTATAGCCGAGCTCCACAGAGTCGAAGCGGATTTCACGCACCACGAAATCATCCCCCAGAGTCTCGCCCTCGCGTTTGAGCACCACTTCGCCATCATCGAGCAAGACGGCCAGTTTTCGGTTGGGGTTGCCCATGTAGCCCATGAACTTGTACTTCGCCGCCGGCGGCCGCGCGGCGCTCGGCTGGGCGGCGGCCGGGGCTGCATATTCTGCTGGCGGTTCTTGGCCAATTCCGCAGCCTTGCGCTTTTCCTCGAGGATCCTGGCGACTCTCTCCTGCTGCCTCTTCTGAGCGTCCCTGTCCTGAACCTCCTTCAGCGTGGGCGGAGGA
>JAPUKU010000238.1 GCA_027295505.1 Acidobacteriota bacterium | reverse complement strand
CTTGTAGTTGAGGTCGGGACTTTCCGTGTCATCGTTCAGCAGCCGGTAGTAGCCGTCCGTCAGACCGAGCATTCGCATCATCCCGTTCCACCCGACGATCGGCCCGAGAAACGGCGCCCGGGGGTCACGAAGCTTGACGGGAGCGTTGATGCTGAAGACGCCCTGGATCCCGGCACCACGGCCCGCTGCCGCCAGGAGGGCGAGCGTTCCACCGAGCGAGAATCCTCCCACCACGATCGTCTTGCAGTGCTGCCGGAGAATCGCGCATCCGCGTGTGACGTCCTCCATCCATTGGGTCCATAACACCTCGGTCAGTTGCTTGGGCGCGGTCCCGTGGCCGCCCAGCCGCACACCGTAGACACACCATCCGCGGCTGTTGAGGTAGGTTCCAAGCGGGCGAACCTGCTCTGGACAGGACAGATACCCGTGGACGAGAACCACACCGGCGCGGGCATCCGCCTTCTCGAGAAAGAACGGCTCACCGAACTCCCTGGGCTTGGAGACCTCTGGACGGTAGACCGCTTGATAGTCCCGCTCGTACCGCGCAATCTGCGCATCCCGCAGTGCCTGGGAGGTCTTGGCCCTCAGTTGAGCACTGGAGAGATTGACATGGCGCTTGAGCGCCTCGACGACAGGACGCACCGGCTCCACCTCGTTGCCAATGACCTGGAGGATTTTCTCCAGCCTGATGTTGTGAAACTCGTGATCTTGCGCAAGAGCCTCTTGATCGATCAGGTAGTAGCCATTGTGGCAACCCAGAATCCCCTCCTTGCCGGCGAGACGGAGGCTGCTTGCCAGCGGCTCATAGGGCTGTCCCGTCACCAGGGAGGCAATGCCGTTTCCAACCGATGGATGGAGGCGGGCGTTGGGATCTGAGGCGAGCTCAACCGCCGCCAGGTACAGCGCCCGGTGGAGGTCCTCGGTGGCAATCCGCTCCCCGCCAAAGGCGCGAAGGCCGAAGGCCAGCAGGTGGTCGAAGTTGATCTCGACGTTGCTGTAGATGCTGCGCATGCACTCCTCGGTAAGGCGCCTTGCCTGCTGTCGCAGGAAGAAGTCCGTCCGACTCGCCTCCGAGAAAACGCCCACCACCCGGCGGGCCATCGCCGTCACCTTGCCCAGGTATTTTGCCACCTCGATGGGCTCGCCGAAGTGGATGCTGATCTGTGAGCCTTTCAGGAGAATGCTCCCTTCAACCTGCAGCTCCTCGTCGAGCCGCGGGTCCAGGTCGCGCATGATGAGTCTGGCCAGGCGATTGATGAGATTCCGGCTCGGACGCATCGGGTAGAAGGTGAGCGTCACGGGCACGATGACGATCTCCCTGGGGCAGATCTGATCGCAGTCGGTCAGTCCGTAGGCCTCCTCGTAATACTCCATCCGCCGAAGATCATCCTCTTGGCACGCCTCCAGGTAGCGGTGCTTGCACATGACCGCCTTCAACGCCAGCATCGCCGCCCCGGTGTGGGGCGGGCCGTGCCGCTCCGGATGATCCAGCTGTAGACGGCCCCGGTAGAGCATCTTCTTGTTCTTGATCAGTCCGCCTTCGGGGTAGATCACCCAGTCCCACCGACCAGTCATCAGCTCGCGGATGATCGTCCGGTTCCTTCGCGGATCGCGGGTGGACATACCGCCGATCGCCCTGAAGTACTTCCCGAAGATCCCCTTGAAAACGCTGTGCGTGCCCAGGCAGCGGACCGGCCGCTGCGCATGCTCGAAGATGACATAGGGGATGAGGAATGTTTCGATGCGAGTGAAATGGTTGGCCACGAACAGTGTCGGCTGGTCGACAAGATGCTCGGTTCCGGTCACCCTCAAGTGCACCCCGAGCATTGCCTTGAGCGCGTTGACCACGACGCTCGTGAACTTGTACGTCCTCAGCGCCATTCAGCCGGCCTCAGCCCGCGCTGGATCCGCGATCCCGGTGGTGGGAATGATGCCCTCCTCCATCCAGAGGAAGTCGCCCCCGAGAACCTGCCGGGCCAAGGTGTTGGCCCTCTGGTGGCGCCACCCCAGCGCCAGGAAGTGCGCCTCGATACGCCGCCGCGCCTGGCGGCAGAAGAGATCCGCCATCCGCCGCGGGTCGCCTCCGTTGTGGTGTGCGACCGCCGCCTGGGCTCGAGCGTAGCTGCAGCTTGCGGCCATCGCGAAGAGTTCCATGCCGATATCCATGAGGTGACCCAACAGAATCTGCCGCCGCTGGAGACTCCGGCCGTGGCGGGCCATCGCCTCAAACAGCGCCACCGCTAGGCGGTGTGACGAGCGATCAATGAAGCGATAGTGGCGGCTCAGCGGCCCCGCAAAGGCGTATCGCTTCGGCCACATCGCCGCGAGCCGCTGCGCCGGGTACCACCTGGCGTAAAAGCCCGCGAGGCCCGCCGCTGCCTTGATCTTCCTGCCAAGGCCCACCCCGTTACCCAGGAGGTCCGCCGCCCGCCGCAGGTGCGGATCCAGCGCCTCACGTGCGAGGAACAGCCGCATGATCTCCGACGTACCCTCGATGATCGTGTTGATGCGGCAGTCTCTCATCATCCGCTCCACGGGATACGCCTCTTCCCCCCGCGCCCGCAGTGAGGCCGCGCGCTCGTAGCCCCGGCCGCCCCTCATTTGAAGGGTCTCGTCGACGATCTTCCACGTCGCCTCGGAGCAAAAAAGCTTGGCCAGCGCCGCCTCGATCCTGATGTCCTTACCCCTGTCCGCCCAGTGCGACGTCAGCCAGGTCACCGCTTCCATGGCGAACGTCGTGCACGCGATAAAGGCGATCTTCTGGCTTCCTGCTTCATGCTCACCGATGGGTAGACCCCACTGCACCCGCTCCGCGCCCCATCGCCTCACGATCGAAAGGCA
>JAPUKU010000237.1 GCA_027295505.1 Acidobacteriota bacterium | reverse complement strand
TAGCGGACCTTGAGGCTGGAGATGCCGGTGCGCTGGCGCTCGCGTGCCTCCAGAGCGGCGAGAGTTTCACGCGCGTCCCGCTGCAGCCGGCGCAGCTCGTCCGCCTCGACGTCGTAACCGTCCCGCAGCAGGCCGCCCTCGCGCAGGTTGGTCGGTGGTTCGTCGCACAAGGCGGAGGCAATGAGTTCTCGAAGGTCCTGCATCGGATCAATCCCATCCCGCGCCTCGGCCAGCAGCGAAGCGTGCGCTTCCTCGAGCTGCTGACGCACCGCCGGCAGGTGGCCCAGGGAGTCTCGAAGCATGATGAGATCCCGAGGGTTCGCCGTGCCGAGCGCGGCACGTCCCAGCAGGCGCTCCAGGTCGTGAATACCCCTCAGCTCCCGCCGCAGCCGCTGTCTGCGAGCGCTGTCCTCGAGCAGATCGGAAACCGCCCGCAGCCGGCGATCAATGGACTCGGCGACCTTCAGCGGGTGTAGGAGCCAGTCACGCAGGAGCCGGGCGCCCGGCGCGGTGACGGTCTCATCCATGATCGCCAGCAGTGTGTTGCCGCGGTCACCTCCCAGGCTCTCAACGATCTCGAGATTGCGGCGGGTCGCTTCGTCGAGCACCAGGTGTTCTCCCTCGTCATGGAGTGCCAGCCGGTCGATGTGGCGCAGGCTCGATTTCTGGGTCTCGCGGAGGTAGTGCAGGAGGGCCCCGGCAGCCCGCACGACCTCCGGCAGGCCGTCGAGGCCGAACCCCGTAAGATTCTGTGTACCGAAGTGATCGGTCAGTCCCTGGGTCGCAGCCGGGAGGCCAAAAGTCCAGTCGGGTACGGGCGAGAACGGAGGGACCGGGGTGCCTGCCGCGGGCCGGGGGGGAGCCTTCCCATCAGGGTGGATCAGCTCGCGCACCGACAGGCGGTCGAGGAAATCCCAGATCTCACGCGGTTCCGAGGAGATCCGCGCCACGCGAAAATGGCCAGTCGAGAGGTCTATGGTAGCGATCCCGGCCCACTCGGCCTGGGTACAAACGGAAGCCAGGAAATGGGGAGCAGTTGCTTCGAGCTGTTGCGGGTCTGCCAGGGTGCCGGGGGTGATGACCCGGGTTACCTCACGGCGCAGAAGCTTCCGGCCTTGGCCGGGTCGCTCCACCTGGTCGCAGATCGCCACCCTGTGCCCGAGACGGACCAGACGTGCCACGTAAACATCCAGCGCGTGATGCGGCACGCCGCACATGGCCGCCTCGTTGGGAGTGCCGCGGCCCCGTGCAGTGAGCGTGATGTTGAGTGCCCTCGCCGCCACCCTGGCGTCCTCGTGGAAGAGCTCATAAAAATCACCCATGCGGTACAGCAGCAGGGCCTCCGGGTGGCGAGCCTTGACGGCTGCATACTGGCGCAGCATGGGGGTATCACCGCCGCCCGGAGAGGTGGACTGGTGCCGGGGGGCGCGTGCGGGCGGGCGGGGGCGGGGCAGGGACGTCTGAGGTGCCGGTGCCTCCTCAGAGGTCACAGGCCGTTCGTTCGCTTCCTCGGCGTCCGCCGCGCCCCTGGAGCCTGGAGGAGAGGCGCTCATGCCGTGGGAAATCCTCGCATGCATGGACTAGAGCGCGCATTGTAACACGCGAGTTTGGCCTGGGACGGACGATGAAGCGGTGTTACCATGCGCAGGCGGGTGCTCTGGCCAGGGGCCCTCCCCAGGGGCAGGCTGGACCCGGAGTGGCCGCTTCTTGACGTCCGGACCGCTCCCAACCTAAATTTCAGGGGATAACTGATCCTCGGAAGGACGGCCGTGGACATATTGATGCAATGGTTGGGGCCCCACAATATGTGGCTGGCGTTCGGCGTGCTTTTCGCGGCCGGGATGTTCGAATATTTGTTCCCGCCGGTGCCGGGAGACACCACGATGCTGCTGGGGTTCTTTCTGGTTGGGCGTGGTGACCTGCCGCTGTGGCTGGCGTTTAGTTCCGCCTTCGCCGGCTCGACCGCCGGTGCGTTCCTGGCTTACCAGATCGGTCTGCGTTTCGGAAAACGGTACTTCTTTCTCCGACGCTCCAGGCGTACCGGACGAATGCGCGAGACGCTGGAGCGCTGGTTCGATCGCCATGGCGCACGCGTTCTGGTCGTGAATCGGTTCCTGCCGGGCGTGAGGGCCTTTTTCCTGTTCCTTGCGGGAATGCGCCGCCTGCCGCTCGCTCAGGTGCTCTTCTACTGCACCCTGAGCAACCTTGGGCTGCTGTTGCTGTTTGCCTTCCTGGGAACGCAGCTGGGGGAGAACTGGGACTACGTGCAGCAGAGCTTTCGCACGGTATTCCTGGGAGTTGGCTTCCTGCTGTTGGGTGGCGTCCTGACGTGGTTGATCCTCGTCATTCGCCAGCGCCGCGAACCCGTGGCGGAGGGTTGACCTAGGAGTCTCCCCTGGGGGTAAGCGCGTTCGTGCGCGCCTGTTGAAGCTCCTCCGCCCGTTTCCTGTAGGCTCCTGCCTGTTCCAGGTTTCCGAGCATCTCGTGCACTGCCGCAAGCCTTGCGTAGAGGCGCACCGAGGGCGGGGAGCTGCGCTCGGCGTGGATCAGTGCCTCCAGCGCCCCCTGCAGATCGCCTTCAGTGGCCAGGGCGGACCCCAGGTTGTAAAGCAGCATCGGTTCGTCCGGGTGGGTTTCCAGTGCCTGCTGTAACCGATCGATCGCCTCCTCGCGCCGGCCCTGGCGATCCATCAGGGCCGCCAGGTTCCCGACCGTGGAGGTTGATTCAGGCTCGATGGCCAGAGCCCTCACCAGGGCGGCCTCAGCACCCCGCAGATCTCCCCGCTGGGCCAGGATCAGGGACGTCCAGTTCAGATGCCGCACCGACTCAGGTGCAATACGCAGTGCCTTCTGCAGAAGCCGCTCACTGCGGTCGAGCGCATCGGGGTTGTCCTGGGATCGGGCCAGCATCGCTGCCATCGGCTCCGGCATCAGCGGGTCGAGCTCCAGGGCCTCCAGGTATAGGATCTCGGCGCGAGCGCTCTCGCCTGCAAGCCTGGCGACATCAGCGCGCACGCAGATCGGTGCCGGGTCACCCGGGCGCCTGGACATGACAGATACCAGGAAGGCATCTGCCGCCGCCTGGCCGTCGTCTTCAAGAAGGCGTCCGGCCACCTGGCGCAGGGACACCACGCTGACCAGGTCGATCTCCGAAGATTCAACCCTCAGGCCCCGCTCGACTCCAGCCACGCTCAGCCATGTGTCTTCTAGAGGAAACGGGCTCGATTCCACCAGGTCGAGCGCGCCCCGTGGCCGGAGAACCTCGTTGATGGCCTGCAGGACTGCCGCTTCCGTTGCCTGCACGGGAGTCGCCTGAGCCGCTCGGCGCGAGGCGATGGCGCGAGCAACCTCGGGTAGCAGCTCTCCGCTCAGGGAAGCGTGGCCATGCAACGTATCACCGCCAACTCCAACTCGGAGCGCTGCTCGATCCAGGTTCACCCGTTTCGGGTAAAGCGCCAGAGAGGATCCGCTCCACCTCAGGTAAAGGCTTCCGGTCTCCACGAGATGGCCGTCCGGGGTCCAGAGGCCGGTCCAGCCGGCAGGTACGCGGCGAACTCCCCACAGCAGGAGGATGAGCAGGGCAAGCCCCCCCAGGGCACCCATGATCAGGCTGAGCCGAGCCCGTGGGCGGCCGAGCCAGGGTCGAATCAGCGCTTTGGAGCGGCTTCCTTCGGTGTCCATGTGAACCCTCGTGTCATGCCAGCGATGATGCCCCAGTCCTCGCTCTCATCGATCAGGCCGAAGCTGGCACCGACATCCCAAACTG
>JAPUKU010000236.1 GCA_027295505.1 Acidobacteriota bacterium | reverse complement strand
TGAAGGCGCGGGCCGGCCAGGGCCTCGACCACACGCTGAAGCTGCAACAAGGTGAACCTGTTCGGCAGGAGCTCGAAGACTACCGGCCGGTACGCCAGCTTCCCCCGGATGCGACCAAGCGCGCTCGCCAGGATACGCCGGTTGTCCAGCGCCATTGGAAGTCCCAGTAACCGGGCTTCGTCGAGGGTCGGGGTATCGATCTTCGAGCTAGCGGCGCCGGAGGCCTGCTCGCGCTCGTGGCGGTCCCGATGGGCCTCCAGAACAAGACCGCTCTCGTAGAGAAGCTCATACCGCTCGAGAGTCCGAATGGGGTCGTGTCTCGAACGAGGTTTTAGGCCAAAGCATATCTCAACCCGTTCCTCGCGCTGCTGGCGCGTGCCCCGGTCGTCTGCGCTCCCAATCCACCGCTGGAGCTCCGGACGGATCACGGTGCTGACGGGTTTGGGTGGGCCTTCCCGCCAGTCCTCCCAGGGCAGGAAGTCGTACCAGTTCTGCCACCGGGCTTCGCCGGTTCCGGCGACCGGCGCCTCGTCGGTCAGAGCGAGGTAGGCCACAGAGACCAACCGCGGGCCACCCTGGATCTCACGCGGGTCCCGGTACTGGTTGCCGAAACTATAAAGTTGCTCAACGTAGCGCAGGTCCAGACCGGTCTGCTCTTCAACCCATTGACGGAGGCCGAGCTCGAGCGTGCGATGTCGTTGCGGATCGAACGGTCCAAAGGGGAGGGTATCGGGGGTATCGGAAACGGACGTCGATGAGCCCCGTTGCGCCGGAGTGGCGAGGTGGTGGCGCATCCGGCGTACAACCAGGATGCGGGGCACTTCCTCCGTCACCGCTAACACGGTGGCCGTCAATCCGACGACGGTATCAGGCGTGTCCATCACAGTTTGATGTTGTTCCACATCTTTATACCCCATGACAGGCGTGTGAACCGAGTAGTTTATTCTACTCACACCCGGAGCGGCCGGTGCGGCGCCGGGTTCTCCATTTTCGTGTATAATCGCCGGTCCCGCGACTGACTTTGTGGGCCGTTAGCTCAATTGGTAGAGCATCTGGCTCTTAACCAGAGGGTTGAAGGTTCGATTCCTTCACGGCTCACCAGCTTTTACCCAACATTTATTAGAGAAACAGTACCGTGAGGAATCGCGGGCCGTGCGAGCCTGCGGACCCAACCTTCCGCTGTTAGCCGTGCTGGGCGCGGCGGGCGGTCGTCCCGGTAGGACGGGTGTGGCTCGACCTGGGCCGCGTGGTCTTGTGGCGGGTTTTCGGCGCGGTCTTCAGGCGGGTGGAAGGGGGGGTGGCGTCTTCGGACTCCTCGGCGCCTAGCGTGACGTGGCCGATCACATCGAGGCCATAGCCGCGGATCCCAGCGAGGCGCCGGGCGTCGCTGGTCAGTACCTCGATCTTCCCGAGGCCGAGGGCGCGAAGGATCTGCGCACCCGTTCCGTACTCGCGCGGGTCCCAAGTCTGGTGCGGATCGGGAACCGGCTGGCCGCGGTCGATCGTCTGGTACGCCTGGAGCTTCGACACCAGCCGGCCGCCGGATCCCTCGAGGCGCAAGTAGACGAGCACCCCTTCGCCGCGCCGGGCAATGGCGCGCAGCGACTGGTCAAGCCGTAGGCGGCAGTGGCAGCGTTGGGAGCCGAGCGCGTCGCCCGTCAGGCACTCCACCTGCACCCGCACCAGCGACGGCCTGTCGTGGGAGGGGTGCCCCATGACGAGGGCCACGTGCTGGCCCTGGTCGATCTCGTTCTGGAACGCCAGGACCCGAAACTCGCCCCACTCGGTCGGCAGCCGGGTCTCGGCCACCTGCCGCACGATCGTCTCGTTGGCCAGGCGGTACTCGATGAGCGAGGCGATAGTGATCATCTTGAGCTTGTGCTCTTCGCGGAAGCGCTGCAGCTCTGTCAGGCGGGCCATGCTGCCGTCCTCGTTCATGATCTCGCAGATAACGCCGGCGGGCTTGAGCCCCGACATGCGCGCCAGGTCGACGATTGCTTCGGTGTGGCCGGCACGCTTGAGAACCCCTCCCGAGAGCGCCCGGATCGGGAAGACGTGGCCCGGCCGGACGAGGTCGGAGGGACGGGAGGCGGAGTCAGCCAGCGTCTGAATCGTCAGGGCCCGGTCGGCGGCGGAGGAGCCGCTCGATTCGCTCTGGTGCGCGTCCACCGACACGCAGAAGGCGGTTCCCATGACGGCCGTGTTGCGCTGGACCATCATGGGGATGTCGAGCCGCTCTAGGCGCTCGCCGGTCAGGGGGCAGCAGATGAGCCCCCGCCCGTGTGAGGCCATGAAGTTGACCGCCTCGGGGGTGATGAGCTCGGCCGCCATCGCCAGATCACCTTCGTTCTCACGGTCCTCGTCATCGACGATGACCAGAAGGCGGCCGGCGCGCAGCTCTTCCAGAGCTTCAGGAATGGTGCAGAACATCTAACAATCTTAGCACACGGGACTTATCGCTCCCGGGGGAGGGGTGCCCGGGAGCCGCACCCAGTGGTGCTTGACACCCGCCGAGAGGGGCACAGATTGTCCTTTGAATAAGCGTAACCATCAGTAAACACGGGACTTATGGACGAACTGATCCGCACCTTTCAGTTGGGTGAGAGCGTCACCCCGGTGGTGACTGTCTGGACCCTGATCCTGGGCACGTTGCTGAGCGCGGCGCTGTCGATGGGAGTGGCGCTTGTCTACCGCCAGATCCACAGCGAGACCACCTACTCGCAGACGTTCGTGCACACGATGGTGCTCCTGTGCGTCATCGTCTGTTTCATCATGATTAGTCATCGGAAGCAACATCGAGCGAGCCTTCTCGCTGGTGGGAGCGCTGTCGATCATCCGCTTCCGTACTGCCATACGCTCTCCGCTCGACGTCGGCTTCCTGTTCTTCACGATGGCGATCAGCATGGTCTCGGTCCATGACGTTCCCGACATCGAGATCGAAGACTCGCGCTTTGGCACCAACTATGTCGGCGATGACAATCTGCACCTGGTGCGGAGCAGTGTGGTTCTGCGCGGCAACATCTTCGAAGGGGCGCGGGCTGACGCGGTCGATCTCGACCAGGTGGAGGCGAAGGTCATCCACTGTGCTTTCCTCGATTCGGGCAATGACGCTCTTGACCTCAGCATGAGCCGCGTTGAGATCCATGACAATCTCTTCGCCCGCAGCGGCGACAAGGGGATCAGCATCGGCGAGGGCTCCCGCGCCCATATAGAAAGGTGTCAGGTCGAAGGAAACGAAATCGGTGTGCATGTCAAGGACCGCTCGCACGCCGACCTGGTGCGCAACACGTTCAACGGATCCCGCGTTGCAGTTTACGCAAACATGAAGAAGTGGCGCTGGGAGGAGGGAGGAACCGCGACGATCCAGGAGACGACGTTTTCTGGGTCGGCTCAGGCCGACGTGTCGGGTGACAGGAAGAGCCGCATCACCTTCATTGGACGGCGTCCCAGGGGTATGACGGTCACGGGGAGGGTGTCGGTGGAGGAGAGAAGGGCGGGTCGCACGCCATGAGCGGCATCTACACGGCGGCGGACCTGCCCGAGGTGCTCGGACGCTATGAGCTCATGTACATCGCTTCTCAGGCGGAGTTCCACCACCTCGAGGAGCGCCTGCGTGAAGTGATGGATATCGACCGCCACGCCCGCGATGGCGGGTACCGGGTCAATTCGCTCTACTATGACACGCGCGATTTCGCGGCCTATTTCGAGAAGCTTGACGGTAACGACCTGCGCACGAAGGTGCGCCTGCGCCTCAGCGGGGAGCAGGCGGCGCGGCTGGCGGGAAGGCCGATCCTGGCCCCGCTCGAGGAGGGAGACGATCCGGGTGAGACCCGCGAGCCCTTGAGCTACCTGCAGAGGGTCACAATGAACTGCAACCTGGAGCCCAAATGCATCATTTCTTATTACCGCCAGCCGTTCACGTGCCCCATCAACCCACGCCTGAGGGTCAACTGCGACAGCGACGTCCGCGTCCTGGGTCCCGGCGACATCTATCGCAGCCCCGTAGAGGAAGGGGTGCGCATCCTGCCCGAGAGCCTGTGCGTGGTCGAGGTGAAGTTCGCCTGGGCCATCCCGACCTGGATCTTGGAGATCATTCGTGACTGTAACCTTCAGATCCGCCGCTTCTCGAAGTACTGCTCCGGCGTTGAGGCGGTCTACCCGGCCATTGCCCATCGCGGCCTCAGGCTGCAAGAGGTGCTGGTCTAGGCGCCCCTGCCTTCCGGGACCCCCGCCGGCCCCATTCGTGGTATGCTGATCGGCCTGGGGCTGGTTGGCACAGTGGGGCCCCGGGCCTTCAGACCTTCAGCATCGGCGTACCGGGATAACCGCCGGGCGCATCCCATACTGAGACGATGAAAGCGGGCGCTGCGGCCGGATCGCAGCAGTTTAAAGTCGGCGTCGGGCCGGCAAAAAGAGCGGCCGGGAACCACAAACTCTCCGACAATGAGGGCGCGAAAGTGGCGGAACTGGCAGACGCGCTGGATTTAGGATCTCAGTTTTAATAGTTCGTAACTCCCACATTACAAG
>JAPUKU010000235.1 GCA_027295505.1 Acidobacteriota bacterium | reverse complement strand
GCCTGCACATCACGAGTATTGCGAATCCTTTCAACGGCGTCATCCATCTGGGTTGGCTGGGACTGCCCGCCACCCTCCTTTGGATTGTGGGCATAACCAATGCCATGAACCTCATCGACGGGTTGGATGGTCTCGCCTCGGGGGTGGCACTGATCATCACGGGAACCCTCCTGTGCATCTCGCTCAGTGGTGGGAAGTTTGGAACCGCTGTTGTGTGCACGATGCTCTGCGGCAGCACTCTCGGGTTCCTGCGTTACAATTTCAACCCAGCCCGGATCTTCATGGGTGACAGCGGTAGCATGTTCCTGGGCTTCACCCTGGCCATTATTGCCCTCCAGAGCACCGAAAAGAGTACCACCGCCGTTGCCATCCTCATCCCTCTTCTCTTCTTTGGACTACCCATCGCTGATATGAGCATGGCAGTTTGCAGGCGTTTGTTCAGTCTAGGAAGTCGGCGTGTGGAAGCACCCCACTTGCGGGTTTTCAGGGCGGACCGCGAACACATTCACCACAAGCTCATCGAGCTCGGTTTTTCACATCGTGCTGCGGTCCTTACGCTCTACACAGTGACACTGGGGCTGAGTGCATTTGGTTTTCTGTTAACCGTAAACAGAAATGAAAAGCTTGCTCTATTTCTTGCCATCGCGTTTCTGACTGCCTTTGCACTGCTTCTAGGGTTCACGGTATTGCAGAGCCGCCGCCGAAACAATTCGACACTTCCCGAGCCCCCTCCTGCCTCCGGCATAATTCCGGAGGACGTTCTCAAGAATCGAACCTAGAGACCCGCTCATCCAGCCCATTTCTTCCCCTCCTTGCTCCGGGGCTGGACTCCATCCACACTTTTGCCTCAGAATATCGCTCCCACAGAGCCGTTCTAGAGTCGATCAGGAGAGCGCCATTCCCGTTAGTGGATCCATTCTCGAGATTCCCCAGACAGCCCGTCCCTCCCGGCCGCGAACTTCAGCTTTTTTCTGGTTTGTCCTGGGAGCCCTTTCGTTCGTGCTCTACATCCAGGCTGATTTGAACCTGCTGCATTACGACTCGCGCGCCCATCTGGTTGTGGCTCGACGTGTGCTGGACAGCCGCACTCCGGGGCTCGAACAGTTCGGGACCCACTGGCTACCCCTTCCCCATCTGCTCAATTTTCTACCGGCAAAGATCGATTTTCTTTACCGCACCGGACTGGCGGCGGGAGCGCTCTCACTGTTTTGCTGGTGGGGATTTCTTCTGCGGCTCAACCAGTTCCTTCCCGAGCTGGGACTTCCGCCGCGGGGGGTGCGGGCTGGACTGGCGGTGGCTGGACTCCACCCGGGGCTGCTCTACCTCGCCAGCACTCCGATGACAGAGCCGATGTTCTTCTTCTGCCTCGCCGGAGGAGCCGTCCACCTGCTGCGTTCCCAGCCACCGGCCGGACGCCGAGCTTCACGCCTCAAGGAGCTGGTGAAGGCCGGCGCCTGGATCGGTCTGGGATGTCTCACCCGGTATGAGGCGTGGCTCACAGCGGCCGTGGCCGCCGCCCTGCTGCTGTTCATCACGCACGACCCCCAGGAAATGTCCGGCCGTACCCCTCTCGCGCGCATCTGGCAGAGACAGCTCAGGCCGGTGGTGGCCTTCCTGATCGGGCCAGCCATCGCTGTAGGCGGATTTCTAGCCTACTCCGCCTGGTCCACGGGATCCCTCTTCTTCCTACGGGGCCTCGATTTCCACCGCTTCCCGCTCCCGCCCTCATTTGCACGCGGCCTGGTTCTGTCGCTCATCGGCCTGGTGTTGCAGTTCGGGTGGATCGGCCTCGTCGCCCTGGGTGCCGGGACCGTGGCACTGCTCCTGGCGCGCAACCGGAGGCTCTGGATGGGGGCAGCGCTCCTGGCCGCTCCTGCACTGTTTGTCGTCACAGCCCTCTCCTACGGCCTCGGGTTCCGCCCGCGCTACCTCCTGGTCGCGCTGCCGCTTCTCGTGCTGGGGTGGGCCCTCATTGCGACCCGCCTGCGAACCCCCTGGCGGCTGGCACTCACCAGCCTCATCGTCCTCCAGGGGTGGGTGCCTCTGTTTCCGGTCTCGGACGCCGTGGCCACCAGCAGCCGCTGGGTGAGTGGCTTCTCGAGCTCCGGGGGCGAGCAGCTGGCACGGGAGCTGGCCGACTCCTGCCCGTCACAGGTCCTCACGCCCCGGCCGCGGGCCCTGCTCTTCCCCTGGCCGGACCATGCCATCCTGCTGGAGGCCTGCGCCACGAACTTGGGAAGCGCCGTGGACGAGCGGGTGGCGCGTGTCCTCAGGCTCCACGACGACGGCGAACCGATCCTCGCTCCCATGGCCGATCTGGCCGGCTGGATGTACGCCACCCGCCTTCCCTTGAGCCGCTTCATTCACGAGGGCAACTGGCCCGATTATGAGGAGGCGCTCCGGGAGCCACGAGCGCACGCGGGCTGGGTGGCGCTGCGCCTCGGCTCGCGCCTGGAGGAGTCTCTGGGCCCGCGTCTGGAGCGGGCTCCAGAGTTCACGCAGGTCGTGAGAGCGGTCGATCAGAGTGGCTACGGGGTGGTCCTTTACTGGCGGGCTGGAGGTCCGCGGCAGGCTCGATTGACGCACTCGGGGAATTTCCCCTACCATCATCCCGTGCCAGTAGACCGCGTCGAGAGATATCAAAAGCTTCTGGCGGCCAACCCAGAAAACATTCTAGTGCGCTTCTCGCTGTGCCAGGCCTACTTCGATGCCGGCCAGTACGAGGATGCGATTCCTGAGTTCCGGCGCGTTCTCGAGGAGAAGCAGGACTGGATGCTGGTCTATCTGCTCCTCGGGCGCTCTCTGGTGGAGACGGGACGGGCTGGTGAGGCCCGCCCGGTCCTCGAGCAGGGCATCGAGCTCGCCCTTTCACAGCATCACGAAGGCCCTCTGACCGAGCTTCGAGAGCTTCTCTCGAGCATTCCTTCGGCCTGAAGGACAACTCCTCCTTGCAGTAGTGGGTCCTCTCGCAGTACAATCCCTATAAGTGGAAAACATGATTACCGCCATTTGAATTCACCGCCTTTATTGGCATGGCGGGGTAAGTAGTGAAGGGGATCGACAATGGAAATCTGGCAGCTCCAAGGATTTCGCGCATTCGCCCGGCACCGCAACTTTACCGCCGCAGCGAAGGAAATTCACCGCACCCAGCCCGCTGTCTTCCAGCAGGTTAGAGCCCTGGAGACCGAGCTTGAAAAGAAGCTGTATGAGAACTTCCAGGGTCAGATCCGGCTCACCCCCGACGGAGAGAAGCTCGCCAGCTTTGCGACCTCACTGCTCGAGACGATTCGTTCCTTCCACTCGGAGTTCACACGCGGGGACGCGACCGGAAGGCTGGCGTTCGCGGCCAGCGAGAACATCATTCTCTACCTCCTCCCCAAGGTGATGGAGGTCTTCAAGGAGCGCTTTGGAGACGTAGATCTTCGCGTGCTAAACCGCAAACGTCTGGAAATCTTCCGACTCATTAACCAAGGTGAGATCGATTTTGGGATTACCTCCTGCTGGCAGGTGCCCGAGCACATCGATTTCTACGACTGCGCGTCCTTTGAGACCGTGCTCATCACCCCTCCCAACCATCCCCTGGCGCGCAAGCGGCGTGTCACGCTCAAGGACATTGCCGCCTGCCCGCTGGTTTTGCCCGAGCGCGGAAGCGGCACGTGGACCAAGGTAATGCGCGCCTTCGAGACAGAGCAGCTGGAAGCGCAGGTAGTTCTCGAAGCCGGTTGCTGGGAAGTCATCAAGCGCTTCGTGGATGGTGGCCTCGGAGTGTCGATCATCAACAGCATCTGCCTCGACAGCGGGGCTTCCGCCAACATCGAGGTTCGCCGCCTCTCTGAGTATTTTGAAAACGTACGTTATGGTGTGGCGGTGCGCCGCGGCAAGTACCTCTCCTCGCTTGCCCGCGAGTTCATCCTGACGCTTGCGCCCAGCTTTGAGCAAACCGCTCCGCAGCCCGCGGGCCGCAAACCCGTACGTGCTACAATTCCCAGACGTGCGTCCGCCACAGCTTGAGGGTTGTGGATCGCCGCCCCGCCCCTGAGCACCGCGGTGCGAAGAGGGCGTTTGCGGCTACGGGCGCCAGCCGTCGTGGGAGGAACCATGAACACCGTTGAGAAATACCGCCGCTACGTCAACACCTACTTCCTGAAGAGCGTCCAGCCAATCGTCATCGATCGGGCCGAAGGCGCGACCGTCTGGAATACCGAGGGCCGGGCCTATGTCGATCTGTTCTCGGGCATCTCGGTCGTGAATGCGGGGCACTGCCGGAGCGAGGTGATCGAAGCGGCCACCGCCCAGATGCGGCGCCTGGTTCATTGCAGTTCCTACCTCTACTACAGCCAGCCTACGGCTGACTTTGCCGAGGCCCTCGCCTCCATCATGCCCAGCCCAGAGCTGCGAGTGTCTTTCTTTGGCAGCAGCGGCGCTGAGGCCGTCGAAGGTGCCATGCGGCTGGCCAAACAGTTCACCGGAAAGAGCGAGTTCATTGCGCTGGAAATGTCGTTCCATGGCCGCACGGTCGGAACGCTGAGCATCACTGGCAACTGGGGCCGGAAAAAGAAGGGGGGGCCCTATCTGCCGGGGGTGGCGTTCGCTGCCGTGCCCTACACCTACCGCAGCCCGTTCGGGCCCGATCCGGACACCTGCGTGCGCGAGTGTGTTCGCGACCTCGAGAGGGCCATCGATCTGCGCACCTCTGGCCAGGTGGCAGCCTTCATCGCCGAGCCGGTGCTGGGTGAGGGGGGCATCATCGTGCCGCCGCCCGAATACTTCAAGCGCGTCAAGGAAGTTCTCGATCGGCGGGGCATTCTCTTTATCTGCGATGAGGTGCAGACCGGATTCGGGCGCACCGGGAAGATGCTCGCCCTGGAGCATTACGGTGTGACTCCGGATATCGTCATTACCGCGAAGGGAATCGCGGACGGATTCCCCCTCTCCGCGTTCACCACACGCGATGAAATTGCCCGTGCCTTCACCCCGGGAGATCATCTCTCCACGTTCGGGGGCAGCCCGCTTTGCTGCGCGGCGGCGCTCGCAAACCTCGAAGTCTTGCGCCGCGAGAAGCTGCCCGAGCGCAGCGCCGAGAAGGGCGCACAGCTGCTGGAGCAGTTGCGTGCACTGGCGAAACAACACCCTCTTATCGGTGAGGTGCGTGGAAGCGGGCTGATGGTCGGAATCGAGCTGGTCAGCGACCCCGACCGCAAGACACCCGCGGCAGAGGCTGCCGCCCGCATCCAGGCATCTCTCCTTGAAGAAGGCTTCCTGGTCGGGGTAGGCGGTACCTTTGGCAACGTGCTGCGTGTTCAGCCTCCTCTCACCATCAGTGACGAGGATCTGAAGCGTGCGGTCAGCGCCCTTGATCGCGCCCTGAGCCAGGCCACCTCCTGAGCTCGGGAGCCTCCCTTCCCCACTGGCCAGCTCCTGGCCAGCTTGACACCCCGCATGTGCGCTCTTACGGTCTGGTGCGTCGGGAGGTGGCTAGCCCCTTCCGGTAGAAGAACACAATGATAATTCTTGTAAAAGGAGGTCTGCACCATGACACTCACACGCTGGGACCCGTTCTATGACCTGTTTTCCTTCCAGGACAAGGTGAACCGTCTATTCTCCAACGCTCAGACGAGCGGGCTGGCTGAGGCCAGTACCGGAGCATGGACGCCGACCGTGGACATTTACGAAGAGGGAGACACCCTGGTGCTCCAGGCCGAGCTCCCGGGCGTCAACAAGGACGATGTGGAGGTCCAGGTCGAAGGAAACATCCTCACCCTCCGGGGAGAGCGCCGTCAGGAGAAGGACATCAAAGAAGATCAGTACCACCGCCTGGAGAGGGTTTATGGATCCTTCATGCGCAGCTTTACTCTACCGGTCGGTATCAACCGGGATAAGATCCGGGCGGAGTATCGCGATGGGGTTCTGAAACTCGCTCTGCCCCGGGCTGAGGAGGCCAAGCCGAAGAAGATCAAGGTTCTGGCTGCCTGAGATCTTGCCCCCGGGTGTGCTCCTACGATCCACTCCGGGGTAGCGGGCCGCCGCCGTCCGGCCGGGAACGTTTGACCCGCCGGACCGGCGGCCCGGTCCTTTTTAGCGCTCGCCTCCCCGATAGAACCGGCGCCGATTCGGAGCCAGTGGTTCACTGCGACTATAATTTCCGAGTGGCCAGAACCGGCCCACGGAAATCCCCATGGCACGTACCCGCCCCAAGCGTTCCAAGAAATCCTCACCTTCCATTTCCCCTTCAGAGGTGCTCCCTGCGGGACCGGAAACGTCTCTGGTTCCTGCCGATCCTCTCTATCGATATCTGGCTGAGATCCGGCGCTTCCCGCGTGTCACACCGGAGGAAGAGCACGATCTGGCGGTACGCTGGCACCGGGATCATGATCGCAGCGCCGCCTACCGCCTCGCCACCGCGAACCTCCGACTGGTGATCCACATTGCTATGGACTTCCGGCGCACGGCCCTCAATCTGATGGATCTCATCCAGGAGGGTAACATCGGCCTCATGCAGGCCGTGCAGCGGTTCGATCCGTTCCGCCAGGTGCGATTCTCGGCCTATGCGTCCTGGTGGATCCGGGCCTATATTCTCAAGTACATCATCGATCACTGGAGTCTGGTACGTGTCGCCACAACCAACACGCGCAAGAAACTCTTCTTCAACCTCAGGAAAGAGAGAGCAAGATTAGAGGCTCAGGGGATCCGGCCCGAGCCACGTCTGCTGGCCAGGACGCTGGGCACCACGGAGGAGGATGTCATTCAGGTCCAGCAGGCTCTGGCGGGAAGGGACGTGTCCCTGGCCACCCCTCTACGAGCCGATTCGGACTCGTCCCTGCAGGATATGCTACCAGCGCCTCAACCCCTGCCCGAGGAGCAGGTCGCGGATGAAGAGTACCGTGAGATGCTGCGCCGCAAATTCGAGGTTTTCGCCGCAACGCTGGAAGGCAAGGAGGAAGCGACCTTCCGCCGCCGACTCATCGCGGAGCCACCCGAAACGCTCCAGGCGATTGGGAACTCTTACGGAGTTACACGTGAGGCGATCCGTCAGATCGAGAGAAAGGTCATCGACAAACTCAAGAAATTCCTCGAGCGGGAGCTTGCCGGCTCACATTCCATTCAGGTCTCCTCGACTTCCAACTGACAGACGGCCAGCCTCAATCGCTGGAAACCTCAAGAGCTCCGAGCACTAGGAAAGCCCAGATCAGGTGGGTGATCTCAAAATCTTTGATCGCCGAGGCCTCACAGATTTGGACGAGGCTCACAGGCGTGTCGAACAGAGAGAGAAAATTCCACTCCTCGAGGCTCAGACTCATCCCCTGGGTGACCGCTTCTAGCCGGTCTGTGACCCGGTAGCGGGTGTCGAGCCCCCCGATCGCCTCCCGTACCCGGTACCACGAGCGAATGCGGCGGATGCCGCCCAGGACGAGATCTCCGGCACTCAGTTTGATGGTGATCGGATCATCCCCGACCGGACGGGTAACCCCCTCGAAACGGTACTCCCCGCGGGTCCACTGGAAGACACTGAACACGATCTCCCGCATCTGGTCGGACACGGCCTGTTCCATGTCCTCCGGGCGCAGCAGCCCCAACTCGACGACCATCTGTCCCAGTCGGCACTCTCGCCTCCGGGCCTCCTGTTCCGCCTGCAGGAGCGGCTTGAGCCCCACCAACCCCTCGCGCAGAAGGTGCTGGTCGAGCCGATCATCTCTCTGATTCGAGGCAGCGGTCAGAATTCGCCCGTCCTTCAGGTAGCAGATCTTTACGGTATCGTTGTTGACCAGGGTCAGAACGCCATGCTCACGCTCGGCGCACAGGCTTTGAAGAATCAGAGGGAGGTTGTGATCCCGAATCTTTCCTTCGAGCTGTACTAACTCAGCGGATGGCACGAACTCTCCTCGGCGCGAAGGGCGCCAGATTCCTAACTTAGAGTTTCAAGGAAGATTTGCAACCCGCGGGACACTCCTCCGCAGCCCCTCAAGCCAGAATTTCTTCCATAAGGGGCAGGGCCTCGGGGTGGCCCGCCGGCAGGCTGAGGTGAATTCCCTGCACCAGGGGGCTTACGGCCGCAAGCGTCTCCCGGGCGATACGTACACCCTCCCGGTGGGCCTGCCCACGGGAATCGGCCCGGCGCATCCGCTCAATGATCTCGGGTGGCAGGGACACTCCCGGGACTTCGTTCTGCATGAACTCCGCGCTGCCCAGGGTGACCAGGGGGAGGATGCGGACCAGGATGGGTGTCCGGCAGGGGTCAATATCCTTCAGGAAACGCTTCAGGGTTTCCACATCGAAGACAGGACGGGTGATGGCAAACTCTGCACCTGCCTCCACCTTGTACCGAAACCGCTGAATTTCCTGCTCTGCGGGGCTGGCCGATGGCGACACCGCCACGCCGATGCAGAACCCGGTCGGTGCACCAAACGAGTTTCCACCCAGATCATGCCCCTCATTCAGACTGCGGATCATATTCGTCAAGCCGACCGCGTCCACCTCGAGGGGGCTCTTGCGCTCCGGCTCCTCCCAGCGACCGGAAGGCTCTCCTGTCCGGGCCAGAATGTTTCGTACGCCGAGCGCGTAGGCGCCAAGAAGATCCGCCTGCATCCCGCCCAGATGCCGCCCCCAGCAGGAGTACTCCAGAATTGCCTCCATGCCTGCCTCGCGTGTCAGCAGGGCAGCCAGCGCGATGGAACTCAGCCTCGGCGCTCCCTGAGCGTCCTCTGGTATCTCCAGACAGTCCACCCCGATATTGCCGAGGCGACGTGCGGCCTCCAGAACAGCCGTAACGTCCCACCCGCGCGGCGGTGCCAGACAGACACTGGTAATGAACTTCCCCTTGCTGAGCGCGGCTCCGAGCGGCGATTTCTCCGCCAGCGGAATGGAGGCGATGGCGGGTGCGGCCCGTGCTGTCTGCCGTTTGGCGGCGTGAGACGTGGCCCTGGCCGGGGACGCCGACGAACGCACGGCGTTCTTGATGGCCCTGACGTGCTCGGGGGTGGTTCCGCAGCACCCGCCTACAAGCCTGACGCCCGTCCGGAAAAATCTGCGGGCATACGAAGCCATGTACTCGGGTGAGCACAGGTAGATGTTTCGTCCTTCCACGTTCCGTGGCAGCCCAGCGTTTGGCATGGCCGAGAGCTTGACGTTGTCCGCGGCCGCTGCTACCCGCTCGATCGCCTCCAGCATAGGCTGCGGCCCCAGTCCGCAGTTCAGGCCCAGGACCTCCACTCCCAGTGCCTCGATGCGAGGCACATAATGTTCGGGGGACGTTCCCTCCAGGCTCACTCCGTCCTCGGCTACCGTGAGCTGCGCCACGACCGGAAGATCGGAGACCTCCCGGATACCCGCCACTGCCTGCTCCAGCTCACTCAGACTGGAAAATGTTTCGAAGAGAAACAGATCCACCCCACCCTCTACCAGGGATCGGCCCTGCTCGGCGAACGCCGCGCGGGCCTCGGCAAGAGAGGTCGGCCCCCATGGCTCGATGCGGATGCCCAGGGGGCCGATAGAGCCCGCGACATACGCCGTGTCGGACACGCTAGCACGTGCCAGGCGGGCCCCCTCCCGGTTGATCTCGGCCATGCGGTCAGCCAGGCCGTGTGCCGCCAGCCGCATGCGATTGGCGCCAAAAGTGTTCGTTTCTATGATGTCCGCGCCGGCGCGCACATACTCATCATGAATGCTGCGCACCATCCGCGGTGAGGACAGATTCAGTTCATCAAAGCATCGGTTAATGAAAACCCCACGCGCATAGAGCATCGTGCCCATGGCACCATCGGCCACGAGCACGCGCTCATCGAGGGCCTTGACGAATGGTTGACGTGCGGAGGCCTTCACGGCGGTATCGTGTGCTCATCAACAGCGAGGACGGCGAATTATAGCATCCTGCGCAGGAGCGGCAGGCTTCTCACTCTGGCGGGGCGTGTAGCTTGCGTTTCGACTCCATCCTGAAATACTCGTCGAGCCTCTCGATGCATTTCTCACGTACCTCCCGCACACTGTCGGCCACGATGGCCTCATCGAGATGAAACCGGATCATGATGACGCGCTTGCCATCCGGGCGACAGAGAAATGGGAAGGCCTGGTAGCGATCGTCGCCGATGAGATCGCAGAAAATATCAACCTTGCGGCCCTGAATCTCCACCGTGCACCGGCTCGCCTTGAATGGCTCGGAAACCACTGCGGGAGGCGGTGCCTGCTCGAGCAGTTCCAGAGCCTGACGGGCACACTCGACCTCAGCGTTGAGCTCATTGTCGGCACGTACCTCGACTGACCGGTTCTCTCCTGCCTCACTACATTGATCGGGGAGAACGGCAAAGGCGTAGAAGCCACCATCGGAGGAAGGGGCCGTGTGCACCACGACCTGATGTCCTCTCAGGAGGAGTTTTTTTCCTTGTCCGTTCTGGAGTGTCTTCATGGAATCCCTAGGGTAACCCTCATTCTCCTCCACAGCCGGCCGCGTCAAACTTCTGACCCAAGAGCTAGAAAGTCAAGCGGCACTGTAAGTTGTGCACCACACGGTATTCACCTATACTAAAGTATTGACTTTCATGCATCGCTTTACACTCCCCGTCCTGGTGCTTGCCCTGGCTGCCCCTGCAGCTGGT
>JAPUKU010000234.1 GCA_027295505.1 Acidobacteriota bacterium | reverse complement strand
TCGGTGCGGCGCCGGTTTGGGCGAGCGGGATTCCCTCGGGGGCAGCGCTGACCGCGCGGCGGTTGACTCCAGAAATGGAACCTTCCCGGTTACAGACCGCTGTCCTCGCGCTCGTACCGTATCTCACCATCCACCATCGTGAGGTCAGCGCGGATCTTCATGATCTCGTCCGCGGGAGCAGTCAGCGGATCTCCCGAGAGCACCACCAGATCGGCCAGCTTGCCCGGCTCCAGAGAGCCTCGGGTCTTCTCCTCGAAACCGGCACGGGCGGCGTAGATCGTGTGCATGCGGATGACGTCCATGGGCGAGATGGCCTCTTCCGGTGAGATGGACTCGCCGGTGCGGCCCTTTCTCGTCACAGCGCGCTCGATGCTGAACATCGGGTTGATGCTGAAGGTCTGTGTGCCCGCTGAGTCGGCGTTGCCCGGGGGCTGGAATCCCATGCGCAGGAGCGTGGCGAGCGGATACCAGGTCTCTCCGGCGGGAACCGAGCTGTCGGCCCACAGGAAGGCGATCGTCGGTACCGGGATGACGCCCAGACGCCTGGCGCGAGCCAGAGCCTTCCCGCCCGACAGAGCAATTCCCATGTGCTCGATGCGGTGCCGGTGGTCTTTGCGCGGGTGGGTCTCGAGCGCCGCCTCGAAAGCATCCAGTGCGATGTCCTGGGCGCGGTCGCCGATAGCGTGGAGCCATAGCTGCCAGCCGGCGCTGTGCGCCGCCGTGACCTCACGCGTGAGCTGCTCCGGAGGTCGTGGCAGGCCGGCATCGCCTCCTGCCTCCGGCTGTGAGCCGTAGTTGACCGACATGGCCGCGTCCCCGTCCACGAAAATCTTGATGGCGCCCACCTTCAGCCAGTCGTCTCCCCAGCCCGTGTGGATTCCCAGCTTCAGAAGGGAGGCGACGTCGGACAGCGGCTGGTGTCCGGGGGCAGCGGTAAAGTTGAGATGGACGCGAACGGGAAGCTCATGGTTCAGCCACAGATCCTGGAAGGCGCGTACCGCCTCGCCCGAGGCCGGCAGCGCGTAGACGCTGGTCACACCCTGCTTGAGGAAGATGTCAGCGAGCGTGCGGCGGATTGCCTCGCGCACCTCGTCGTACGGGTAGGGAGGAATCTTGAGGACGTCGAAGGCTTCAAGGAGAATTCCGGTGGGGCTGCCGTCCGGGCCCCGCTCGATGCGCCCGCCGGGTGGATCGGACGTGTCGCGGTCAATGCCGCTGGCCTCGAGGGCGCTCGAGTTGGCGACCTGCCTGTGCATGCTCCAGCGCAGAACCACCGGGTGATCGGGCACCGCTCGGTCAAGCTCCTCCCGGCTGGGCATTGGCTGTCCGTACGTTCCCTGTCCCACGATCCAGGTTCCGGCGGGAATCTTCGCCGCCTGCCGGACCACCTTCTCGAGCACCGCGGAGCTCGATGCGAGTGGCGGGCTGTGGATGTTGAGGCGCAGGTGAAGAAAGTAGGCGGTGTGCTCGACATGGTTGTGAGCGTCGATGAAACCGGGAACCACGGTGCGTCCCGCCAGATTCAGAACCTGGGTCTCCGGCCCGATCCAGCGTGTGATTTCAGATTCGGATCCCACGGCGGCGATCCGGTTTCCACGGACCGCGACGGCCTGAGTGATCCGGTCGTCCGGATCGACGGTGATCACCTTTCCACCTGTCAGGACGATGTCTGCAACCGGGGAACCTCCGCGCTCCGCGGCGGGGAAGCAAGCCTGAAGAAGCAAGGACAGGAGCGTGGAAACAAGGAGTGCCTTGAGAAGCGGAAAAGCTCTCATGTCATCAGGCTCGCGCGCGGCGGGCGAGTGGGCGGAGGTGGTCCGGAAAGGTGCCGCCATGGTAAAGCAGCCGGCGGTGTGCATTCAAGGGCTCATTCAGAATGTTCCCGGGGTCCCCGGGGCCGGATCATGAAGATGAGGAGCGCCGCGGGTCCGGCAATCAGGTTGACCACGGCGAGCAGCGGGAACACCCAATCCTGCCGAAAGATGAACCCCCCTGACAGGAGCGTGATCTGAATCACGAAGTAGGCCAGCGTCAGGCGAACCATTCTCAATCCTCAGGATCCATCAGGGCGAACCTTCATCCGGCAGCCAAAGAAGACCAGAAAGGAAAACACGAAGGTGGCGAAGTTCGAGGGAATTTCACTTGCCTCTGCCGCCAGCACTTGCCACAGGACATAGAACAGGCTACCGGCGGCCAGCGTCAGCCAGCCCGCGCTGGAGCAGCGTTTGGGCAGAAAGAGGCCTCCGACTATCGGGAAGAAGAAAACCGCGGCCGTGAACCCGCCAATGTAGTACCAGGCACGCGCCACACCTCCTTCGTACAGGCGGGTGGCAGCGATCAGAAATACGCACAGCACGGGGATCATGTAGCGGTTGGCACGCACGATGCCCTCTTCGGACATTTTCAAGCCAAACGTGTCCTGGAAGATGTTCTTCACGATCACCGTAGATCCCCAAAGCAGGCTCGTATCGAGCGTCGACATGGCGGCGGCCGCCAGGCCGACCATGAACAGGCCGCGCGCTCCGGTCGGCAGGGCACCGAAGATCGTATGCCAGATCCCTTCGGATGGAGGAAGCTCCGGGTAAAGCGCTCGTGCCGCCAGGCCCACCAGAACCATGACAGCGCCGTAGCTCACGCCCAGGGCCAGAACCAGCAAGTAAACGATCTTGATGTCCCGCCCCCGGCGCGCCGCTCCGAATCGCTGATAAACCTGTGGTGCCGTGTAAAGAGCGAGGGCCGTGACGCACCATGAAAGGGTGCTCGGCACGCTCTCCCTTCCGAGTGGATCCAACAGCCTCGGGTCCTGAGGTTCTAGCATGGCAGTCAGGCCGGCGAAACCACCGACGTCTTCGAGCAGGAAGTAAACGAGAACCCCGGCGCTGGCGGTCATGATCGCGAACTGAAACAGATCGGTCACCGCTTCGGCCCACAGGCCGGAGACGGTTGTGTAGAACATTACAACCACGGCACAAAGACAGACGGTCTGCAGGATCGGCAGGCCGAGGATCAGATGAAGTGCCTCTGCGACGATGAACAGGTGAACTCCCTCGAAGGCGAGCTGGACGAGGATGAGCACGGCGCCGAGGCTTCCGGTTCTCTGTCCGTACAGGTGGGTCAGGAGATCCGGAAGTGTATACACGGTTTCGGGAATTTGATCGCGGAACCTCGGGCCGACCCATAGTGCGAGCGGGATGCGAAAGAGGGCTGTGGGGAGGATGTAGATGAACAGCAGGGCCATGCCATTGGACCACACCTCTTCGGCCTGGCCCATGATCGTCCAGGTGTCGTACCAGGATGCGAAGGCGGTGCCCAGGAGGATCGACACCGGAAGAGCGCGGCCGGCGAGGACGAACTGCGCCAGGCCCTCCTTCGATCGGGTGCGGTAAAGGAATCCGACCAGGAGCACGGCTGGCAGATAGCTGGCCAGGATCAGGGTGTCCCAGCCGGACCACAAGCTGCGAAGAGTCGACGCTTCCATAGCTGCTATGGCCGCTGATCCTATCCTAAATCGGCCGTGTGGGGGTGTCGGCCCGGTGGATTTCTCTGATCGGATCAGGCCTGACTTGGGGCAAAATAGACGGTGATCACTCGATAGGGTAAGCGGCTCGAGATTTCTAGGGAGTGGAGGTTGTCATGTCGGAACCTGAGAACAGCGCCCGGAAAATCACCCGTGTCATGCCGGATCTACTTCACTGGACTGTCCAGGATGATCGAATCCAGTTCCGTAGCGATTCCCATGCGGTGCGGGAGGGAGATCAGTGCGTTCTCATTGATCCCCTTCCGTTGGAAGAAAAGATCTTGACGGAGCTGGGTCACGTTGGGGCGATCTGCCTGACCGGCTCCTGCCACCAGAGGGCGGCCTGGCGATACCGCAGGCGGTTCGGGGTCAAGGTCTATGCGCCTCAGGGGGCCGAGGGACTCGAGGAGACTGCCGACGTGTCATACGGAAACGGAGAGAGACTCCCCGGAGGGCTGCTGGCCGTGCACGCGCCGGGGCCGACTCGGGCTCATTACGCGCTCCTCCTCGATGGAGAGGGTGGAACGCTGTTCTGTGCCGACATCCTGGTCAACAGGGAAGGAGAGCTCGAATTCGTGCCGGACAAATACATGGACGAACCCGGGAAGACCCGTGACACGGCCCGGAAGTTCCTGGACCTGAAGTTTGCCACCCTGTGTTTCGACCACGGCGCGCCGATGACGAAGGGTGCCCGGGAAGCGATCGAGCGCCTTCTCTCGAAGTCGCCAGCCGGGTGATTCTCTCTACGGCTTGTTTGGGATCACGCGCACCTCGAGCGGTTGGGTCGCGTCAAGATGAATATCGCGCTGCGGAAAGGCGATGGTGACTCCGGCCTCCCGGAACAGATCATCGATGCGAAACCGGATCTCGCTCTCAACGCGCCTCCGGGCCATGGTCTCCATCATCCGAATCCAGAAGAAGGTCTGAAAATTCAGGGAATTATCACCGAACTCGGTGAACAGAACGATCGGCTCGGGATGCGGCAGGACGCGTTCGTGGTCGCTGAGGGCCTTTCGAATGAGCCGCTCGACTTCGCGGGTGGGGGAGCCGTACGCGGCGCCGACCGTCACGCTGCCGCGGATGACGTCGTCCGAGAGAGTCCAGTTACGAACGTTTTTCTCGAGGAAGGAGCTGTTCGGAACGATGATGTGTGTGTTGTCCAGCATGCGCACCCGGGTGCTGCGGGGGCCGATCCGCTCGACGTGCCCCTGAGTTCCCTCGATCTCTATCAGATCGCCAATCTTGATCGGTCTCTCCGCGAGGAGGATGAGGCCGCTGATGAAGTTATTGACGATGTTCTGGCTGCCGAAGCCCAGGCCGATGGCCAGCGCGCCGCCGGCGACCGTGAACGCGGTGAGCGGGATGTTGACGGTTCGCAGGGAAAGCAGAACAAACAACGCGAGCATGAAGTAGAAGCTGAGCGACTGGAGCGCGCGCGCGGCGCCGATCTCCATAGACAGGCGCTTCAGGAGCAGGCGTTCCAAGGCACGGCTGAGAGTTTTCGCAATTCCGTAGCCGAGGGCGAGCAGAAGGACGGCAATAACTAGCTTGCTGAGCGAGATGGAGGCGCCGCCAAAGCTGAACAGCTCCGTGTCGAGGATTTCCTTGAGCTCCTGGAGGTGTGCTACGAGTTCAGGCATGCAGATCTCGAGAAGAGCGGCATATCACAGCGTTGCAGAAACCGGGCACCGGAGGGCTAGTGCTCGAGACCTAGGCGGGCTGCTGCTGGGTGATACAGTGGATGCCGCCCCCGCCGATGGCAATCCGATCGATGTCGACCTGCACGACCTTGCGATCGGAGTATAGCTTCTCGACCACGGCGCGGGCCCGGGCGTCGCCAGCGACGCCGTAGCCCGGCATCACAACGCCGCCGTTGGCGACGTAGAAGTTGATGTAAGAGCGGCAGAAGGTAGCGCTTCCCGCTTCGGCCTCGTATGCCTCCTCGATAGTGACAATCTCCACAGGTCGGCCTTTGGCGTCGGTCACACCATCCAGCGCCCTACGGTTTTCCTGGAGGATCTTGTAACGGGGATCCTCCGGGTCGAGCGCAGTCTCGAGAAGAATGACGCCCGGTTGTACGAAACACGCGAGGCCGTCGATGTGGCCGTCGGTGACGTCTCCCTCTTCCAGGGATCCGGGCAGCCAGATCACCTTGGATGCGCCGAGGGCGCGGCACAGCTCACGCTCGGCCTGCTTTCTGGTCAGGTCCGGGTTCCGGTTCCTGTTGAGGACGCACGATTCGGTCGTGAGGATTGTGCCCTCGCCGTCCACGTGCACGGCTCCGCCCTCCAGGTAGAGGGAAGACTGGTACTTGGGAATCCCGGCACGCTCGCACACGCTCGATGCAATGCGCGCGTCCCACTCGTAGCGATCGAGCTTACCGCCCCAGGCGTTGAAGTGCCAGGCGGTCGCCGCCTGTTTCCCGTCCTCCCGCGTGAGAAACAGCGGACCGGAGTCACGGGCCCAGGAATCATCGATCTCCAGGGGGAACATCTCGATGCCCGGACCGCAGAGCTTCGCGGCGCCGGCGCTGGCTTCCGGGGGCGCGATCATAGTCACCGGCTCGAATTCGGCGATCGCCTTCGCTACCTCGGCATAACCCTTCTGGGTTTCGGAAAGCGATTTGGCCCACAGCTCCTGCCGGTAAGGCCAGGCCATCCAGCACCGGGAGTGGGGCTCCCACTCGGCCGGCATCCGGAAGCCGGCCTCCAGGGGGGTCTTCTTTGAGAGATCGATTGAGGACGGCATGAGGGAACTCCTCCTCCCGTATCGGTCGCGGAAGCGTTCGCGCTGGCTGTGAAGATGGCTGCAATTCTAACACCGGACCGAGGTAAGGGGGCAGATTACTGACACGCCGATTGGAGCAGTCGGACGGAGGAGGGGGGCCGAGGCGCGCGGCCCAGGCGCAGGCCTAGCCGGCCGGGAGTCGGCGCCGGAGGAAGGTCAGGTGCTCGCGCAGGGGTGCGGCCGACAGCGCGGCCGTATAGGCGAAGCCTGCCAGGAACAGCAGCAGGAAGGGGAGGGACAGATACATGCCGTGGGTCACGCAGTAGGCAGCGGCGCCGCAGAAATAGACGGCCAGGGCCGCCTCGAGCAACGTGAAGCGGTTGCCCAGGTCGGCATACTTGCGCACTCCCCGGTGGCGCTCGCGCCGTATCACTCCGAACTTGGGTGTGCGCGCGAAGTCGCTCTGGCAGCCGAGCAACGCCTCGGCCACGGCGCGGGCGTTGTTTACCGAGAGGCCGATTCCCAGAGACATCAACAGCGGCAGGTACTTGATCGACTGTAGCCAGGAGACGTTGGCCTCGCGCTGCGAGCACAGGTAAAAGGTCGAAATCGAGAAAGTGGCCGATCCGAAGAGCAGCAGGTCAAACCACAGGAAGTGGCCCAGCCCCATTCTCTGGCGGATGACGAGCGAGGGAAACATCAGCAGCGACACCACGACCATGAGCAGGTAGGCCGCATTGCTGCTGAGGTGGAACGTTGCCTCGAGCTTGATCCGGAACGGCAAGTCACCGGCCCAGATGCTCGGCAGCAGCTTCTTACCGGTCTGAATCGAACCCTTGGCCCAGCGGTGCTGCTGCGTCTTGAACGAGTTCATGTCCACCGGTAGCTCGGCCGGGCTCTGCACGTCCGGCAGGAAGACGAACTTCCAGCCCCGCAGCTGGGCGCGGTATGACAGATCGAGATCCTCCGTGAGCGTGTCGTGCTGCCAGCCGCCGGCAGACTCGATGCACTCTGTGCGCCAGATGCCCGCCGTGCCGTTGAAGTTGAAGAAACAGCCGGAGCGGTTGCGGGCCGTGTGCTCGATGATGAAATGACCGTCCAGGAAAATCGACTGCACCCGCGTCAGCAGAGAATAGTCACGGTTCAGGTGACCCCAACGCACCTGGACCATCCCGATCTCCGGATCAGTGAAGAAGTCAATCGAGCGCTGCAGAAAATCCCGGTTGGTGACGAAGTCTGCGTCGAAGATGGCCACGAACTCCCCGCGTGCCACACGCAGGCCTGCCTCGAGCGCCCCTGCCTTGAAGCCGCTGCGATCGCTGCGATGCAGCAGCTGGATATCGTGCCCGCGCTCCCGCATCTGCGCCACCACGCGGCGGGCCACCTCGGTGGTCTCGTCGGTGGAGTCGTCCAGCACCTGGATCTCCAGTTGCTCCCGTGGATAATCGAGATCGCATACGGCGCGGATGAGTCGCTCGGTGACGTAAACCTCGTTGTAGATCGGAAGCTGCACGGTGACTACCGGGGGGGTGTCGAATCGGCCGGCGGGGCTTGGGCGCCGGTTGCGGTTTCGGAGATAGTGATAGACGAGGTAGTAGCGGTGGAGTCCGTAAATGGAGAGCACCAGAAGGGCGAAAAAGTAGATTCCCAGAATCGCTGCCTGCAATGTGCTCATCGAATCGTAAAGCCCTCTGCTAGAATCCGGCCACTGCCGTGCCGATCCATCCCACTCTCGACGCCGGCGCACCACCCGTGGCGCCCGATCCTCCGGCGGCCGGCCGCGGCCTGCGCCCCGCGCTCTGGCTGGGCCTTGGCGCCCTGACCGAGCTCGGTTACCTGATCTGGGCCCGGCCTGCCGGCGGAAGCCTCTCGTACGGAACGCAACTGGCCCTCTACTTGTTCCTGTTCATCCCCGTCCTTCTGGCCGTGAGGAGATTGCGAGGGCAGCCCTTCGGAGGGCTCGATCTGCGCTGGGCGCTGGGGTTTGCGGTCCTGTTCCGGCTGACGCTCCTGTTCACGACTCCCGTCCTCTCCGACGACATTTACCGCTACATCTGGGACGGCAAAATGCAGCTAAACGGTATCAATCCGTTCCAGTTCGCGCCGGACGACCCGGTCCTGGCTGATCTTCGGGACGAGCTGCATCCGCTCATCAACCACCCGGAAGTGCCCACCCTCTATCCACCGCTCTCGCAACTCCTGTTCGCCGCGGCCGCATTCATCTCGACAGGCGTGGTGGGGATGAAGGCGCTTTGGGTGCTCGTGGAGATCGGCACCTGGCTGGTTCTGCTGCGACTCTGGCGCCTGAGGGGTTTATCGCCGGCCTGGTTTCTGTTCTACCTCTGGAACCCCCTGGTGATCATCGAGGGATCCGGAAGCGGACACAATGACGTCCTCGGAGTCGGACTACTTGTCTGTTCGAGCGTGCTCATTATACTCGGCCGATCTGGGCTGTCAATTACGGTGCTGGGTGCGGCGGTTGCCGCTAAGCTTTTTCCTATCATAGCGTTACCCGCATGGATGCGGGTGGTGCCGAAGCGCTTCTGGGTCCTTCCGCCGCTGCTGTGGGCGGCCCTGTGGGCTCCCTATCTCGGTGCGGGGGCACG
>JAPUKU010000233.1 GCA_027295505.1 Acidobacteriota bacterium | reverse complement strand
ATGACGGGGTGCCGGCTGAGGCTGAGGCGCTGGCGAGGAGCCAGGCTAATTCCTGATGAGCAAATGTTCAGCCTGAGATACGCTTTTATAGGTGGATTCAAATACGGGAAGCCGCTTTCCAGAAAGGGCAACCCGGATCGTCCTCAACTCGCTGCTCCGTGGCAGCTCGAGCTTTTCCGGAGCACTCCAGATCGAAGAACTTCCCTTGCTCCTGGTTTCCCGGGTCCTCCCTGGGCGGGGGGGGTGAATGATTGATGTAATGTCTTCGCGGGCAGTGCGATCGGTGGAACGAAGACGTGGCCCAAGGGATGAGGTGGAGGCGTCTGGCGAGGCGAGGAGCGAGGTTGACTCTTGAGGAAGGACTGTCTGGCCCGAGTTGGGTTTATATGTTGGGGCGCAAATAGTGCAAATAAGATAGTTGGCGTCCATGTCGGCGGGCCGACAATGGGACGGAACTACTTGGTTTCAAGAGAATTAATGATGGCGCGCAGCGCTTCGATCAGCTCGTGTTTGGCGATGTTCGGACGGCCAAACCGCAGCTGGAGCCGGAAGGATCGATCGGGGGGCTGGAACTTGAAGGTGTAGCCTCGGGGCCGGCCCGGGTTGGGCTTAGGCTTGACCTTGCGAAGATCGCGTACGTCCTGGCGGGTCAGCTTCTCATGCTGGATTTTATCGAGAAGCTCGGACATTTGAACTTCGGTCCTGAGCCGTGCAATCTGCAGCAGAATCGATCGTCCCATGATGGCGTTGCTGAGGCAGCGCCCACGGATCGAGGCGGGTAAATGGACGAGTGAAAGTGTCTCGGTCAGGGAGCTTCGGGAGCGGCCTAGCCGGCGGGCCGCCTCGGCATGAGTGAGTTCGAGGGTTTCCACAAGTTGATATATTGCATCAGCTTCTTCGAACGGGTTGAGGTCACGGCGTTGGAGATTCTCGATGAGCGAGATCTCGAGCATCCCCCGCTCATCCACATCGAGCTCGATGCAAGGGAGCCGGGCAAGCCCTGCCTTGATGGCGGCTCTGTAACGGCGTTCACCGGCGATGATCTGAAACCGGCTGCCGGTTTTTCTGACGAGGATAGGCTCCAGGACTCCGCGGTCCTTGATCGAAGAAACGAGGTCAGAGAGATCTCCAAAGTCTTTGCGGGGTTGGCCCGGGGAGGGATCGAGAAGAAGGATGTCGAGTGTCTGGCCAACCGGTGTCGACTGATTCGACAGAAGGTGCTCCACGAAATGAAAATCGTGGCGCATCCGTTTGGTCTGAGGCAATCCGCGCAGTTTAGACACGTCCGATCACCTCCTCGGAGAGGCGGTAGTAGTCCAGAGCGCCACTGGATTCCGGCGAAAAGGTGAAGATAGACTCCTTGTAGGCGGGGCTCTCCTCGAGCCGAACATTCTTGTTGACGACGGTCTTGAATACCTTGTCTCCAAAGACTTGGCGGATCTGCTGGTAGATATCACGAGCCAGAACCGTACGCCGATCGTAGAGGGTTATGACCACCCCCAGAAAGTTCAGGGCTGGGTTCGGACGGGCCTTGACCTTTTCAATCGTTTCGAGCAAGTCGTCGGTACCTTCCAGCGCATAGTAGGAGGACTGGATCGGTACCAGAAGGTGGGTTGCTGCGACCAGTGCGTTCACGGTGAGCAGACCCAGCGTTGGAGGTGTATCGATGATGATGTAGTCATAAAGTTCGCTGATAGGCCCCAGCTTGTCCTTGAGCCTGAAATGGCCATCCATCTCCCCTATCAGCCTCCCCTCAATTTTTGCCAGGGCGATCTTAGAAGGGGCAATATCGAGGTAGAGGATCGAGGTGCGGAGTATCACATCCTTGACGGTGACGTCCTTATCAACCAGGGCGTCATACATCGAGCGCTCGACATTGTTCATGTCGAGGTAGGACAGAGTGCAATTGGCTTGGGGGTCGAGGTCAACCAGCAGGGTTTTGAGGCCCTTTTGCGCTAGCGCAGCGCCGAGGTTGAGGGCGGTCGTGGTCTTACCGACCCCGCCCTTCTGATTCGCGATGGCGAGGATCATACCGGTTGACGGGTAGGTCTGTACGGATCAGGGGGTGCGCAACCCCGCCGGCTACATCTCGTACTTGCCGAGCTCGTCAGGATCGAGGTTCTCGAGCCACTTGCGCAGCCGTTCCTGATCGCCCGCTTCCTTGCTCAAATCTACACTCTTGGCCTTCTCAATCACCGCACTGTCCACGAAGATGGGAGAGTTGGTGCGCAGTGCGATGGCGATGGCATCGCTGGGCCTGGAGTCAACAGTAAGGTCGCGACCGCTGTGCTGCAGGTGGATCAGCGCGTAGAAGGTGTTGTCCTTCAACTCCGTTATGACGATCTTCTGAAGAGAGGCTCCCATGCTACCAAGAAGGCTCTTGAGCAGATCATGAGTCATCGGCCTGGGGGTCTGGATCTTCTCGATCTGCAGGGCAATGGCGTTGGCTTCGAAGATGCCCACCCAGATCGGCAGGACCGAGTCTCCCTGGGGATCGCGAAGAATGACAATCGGCATCTGGGTCAGTGGATCGATCATCAGACCCTTGATCTTCATCTCCACCAGCATCACGGTCAGCCTCCCCTCTCCATGTCGGGCCCATGATAGACCTGCCCCTGGGGGGTGTCAAGAAATGCGCTCACAATAGTTTGGAGGATACCGGCGCGTTCTCAGAGCGCCGTGATGGGGGAGGTTCCCGGGGACAATTCAACGCGCTCGCCGGACACGGAGTGAATACCGGTGCGGGTGACCTGAACATTGACGAAGGAGTCCGGTGACTCTCGTGGGGCCTCGAAGTGCACCATGAGTCCGTGCGCGGTACGGCCGCACAGCGTGTGGCCCTTGGGGCTCGGGCCCTCGACACGCACTTCGTAAATCTGGCCGAGGTGGCGACGGTTGGCCACTTCCTGAATCTGGCGCTGGCGCTCTTGAAGGCGCGCCAGGCGCCCATCCTGCACCGCCCTGGGGACCTGATCGGTGAACTCGGTGGCTGTGGTGTGGGGACGAGGCGAGTACCGGAACGAGAACAGCGAATCGAAACGCGCCCCCTCCAGCAGGTCCAGGGTTGCCTCGAAGTCTTCGTCTGTTTCTCCGGGGAACCCGACGATTATGTCACCGGACAGACGCACGTCAGGAACAGCCTGCCGCAAGGCGCCAATGCAAGCGAGATAGTGCCGGCGTGTGTAGCCACGCTTCATGCGGCGCAGGACCCGGTCGGAGCCCGATTGAGGTGGCAGATGCAGGTAGTTGCATACCTGCTTGCAGTCCCGCATGGCTTCGATAATTCGCTGGGAGAAGTGCAGCGGGTGCGATGTCACGAAGCGGATGCGGCGCAGGCCGGCCACGGCGCCGATCTCACGGAGCAGGTCGGCGAAGTCGCGACCGCCGTCCCTCCAGGCGTTGACGTTTTGGCCCAGAAGCTCCACCTCGAGCGTTCCCCGTTCCACCAGGTAGCGTACCTCGCTCAGGATGTTGGCAAAGGGGCGGCTGACCTCGCGACCCCGGGTGAACGGCACGATGCAGTAGGAGCACGCCTTACTGCAACCCTCAATCACCGTCAGGTAGGCCTTCCGGGAATCCTGCCTGCGGATTTGCTCGTGGCCGTAGAGCACGCTCTCGGTGTAATGCTCGAGGTCCATCAGGTGGCGGGTGGTCCGCACCTGCTCCAGCAGGCGCGGGACGGATGCCAGGGCGCGGGGACCGACGACGAGATCCACATGAGGAGCGCGCCGGAACAACTCCGCGCCCCTCTCCTGCGCCACACAGCCCAGCACTCCGATCACCTTGTGAGGATCGCTCTCCTTGAGGGATCGCAACTCCCCGAGCCGGGTGAGCACCTTGCCTGTGGCACCTTCACGCACGGCGCAGGTGTTTAGCAATATGAGATCAGCATCGCGCGCCCCGTCTGCGCGGCGGAGCCCCTGGGCTTCTAGCAGACCGGAAACCCGCTCCGTTTCGTGAGCGTTCATCTGGCAGCCCCAGGTCTCGATGTGGTACCGCTGTCCGACAGGCACGCGTTCCTCGGGATAATATGAGATGTCTTAAGAGTTAAAGTTTTTCTTTAGCTTTTCTAGTGTCTGCTTCAGATCCTCGGGCACGATCCGCGTCTCACCCACAACCGACATGAAGTTCGTGTCCCCCACCCAGCGCGGTACAATGTGCAGGTGAAAGTGTTCGGCGACTCCAGCGCCAGCACCGCGGCCCAGGTTCATGCCGAGGTTGAAGCCTTCGGCCCTGTAGGTTTTCTGTAGCGCATTCTGGCAGTGTACGGCCAGTTCCATCATCTCGGCACGCTCCTCGGGTTCAGCCTCACACGGGCTGGCGAGATGGCGGAAGGGTACGACCATCAGATGTCCGTTGTTATAAGGGTACAGGTTGAGGATGACGAAATTGTGGCGGCCCCGGTGAAGAATCAGGCTCTTTTCGTCAGCGCCCTTCTGGGCCTTGCAGAAGACGCACCCGGCGTCCCGCTTCAAGGACATGATGTAGGCCAGGCGCCAGGGAGTGAACAGTGCGCGCATCCCGGCGCCCGGCGTCACTCGGATATGGGCGAACTGATCTCGGGAGGCTCTTCAGCAGGACGGTTGATGAGCTCCTTGAGCTCCTTGCCCGGCTTGAAATATGGGATACGCTTCGCCGGCACATCGACCTTCTGGCCGGTCTTCGGGTTGCGGCCCTGCCGGGAGCGGCGCTGGCGTATACGGAAGCTGCCAAAGCCGCGCAACTCGATCTTCTCGTTCTTGTGAAGCGCGTCTACGATTGACTGGAAAACGGTGTTAACGATGACCTCTGAGTGCTTCTTCGTCAGCTCAGATACTCGAGATACTTCCTCGACCAGTTCTGCTTTGGTCATTCCCGTCACTCCTGTCGAGAACCTTGGTAAAAATCTGCCTGGATTATGTGATCAGGACTCTTTCCCTTCCGGGTCAGAGCTCCCTTCTGGTTCGCCCTGTTCACCTTCCGATGGTTTGGACTCGGCCTCAGTGATTTCTTCCTTGTGGCCGGTCAGCTGTCCGGCATCCTGTGCCGCCGCTTCTTCTTCCTCTTTGGAGGAGTAGAGAGCGGTTCCGGATTCGGCCGGTATCTCCCCGACCAGTTCGCCCAGGCTTGCGGAGCCGCCGTCGCGCTGCTTCAGGTACTGCTCGAGATCGGCACGCTCGGCATCGGTCTCCAGAGCCTTGACGCTCAGTGCAACTTTCCGCTCGGTCGTGTCCAGGCGGATGATCTTGGCCGTGATTTCGTCCCCAACCGAGAACTTCTCCTGAGGATGCTCGATGCGTTCCTCGGACAGCTCTGAAACGTGGCAAAGTCCTTCGACACCCTCTTCGATCTCGATGAACACGCCGAACTCGGCTAACCGGGCAATCTTGCCCTTCACCAGATCGCCCACCCGTGCACGGTTGAAGAACTCGTCCCAGTGGCTGGGCTGCAGTTGCTTGATACCGAGCGACAGCCTCTGGTTCTCGGAGTCGATCTTGAGGATGATTGCTTCCACCGAGTCGCCCTTCTTGAGTACCTCAGATGGGTGCTTGACCGCCTTGGTCCAGGAGAGATCGCTGATATGAACCAGTCCATCAATGCCTTCCTCGACTTCGATGAAGGCCCCGAACTCCGTGAGGTTGCGGACCTCGCCGGTGATGTGCGTGCCCACGGGATACTTCTCAGCAATGGCATCCCAGGGATTGGGCTCAATCTGCTTGAGTCCCAGTGACAGCCTGCGGGCCGCCACATCGGCGTCGAGCACCACGGCCTCAACCGAATCCCCGGGGTTAACGACCTTGCTGGGATGCTTAATGCGCTTGCTCCAGGACATTTCGGAAACGTGGATCAGGCCTTCCACTCCCGGTTGCAGCTCCACGAAGGCGCCGTAATCGGTCAGGCTCACAACCTTGCCTTTGACGCGCGTTCCCACGGGGTAGCTGTCGGGAACCTTGAGCCACGGATCGGGTGTGAGCTGCTTGAGTCCCAGTGATACCCGCTCGCGCTCGCGGTCGAACTTGAGCACGACGATCTCCAACTCCTGCCCCACGCTCAGCATTTCCGATGGGTGGCTCAGGCGGCCCCATGACATGTCGGTAATGTGCAGCAGTCCGTCCAGACCGCCCAGGTCCACAAAGGCTCCGTACTCTGTAATGTTCTTGACGATGCCGTTCAGGGTTCGCCCTTCCTGCAGGTTCTCCAGCGTACGTTGTTTCTTCTCGCTGTTCTCCTCTTCGAGGACGGCTTTTCGTGACAGCACGATGTTGCCGCGGCGGCGGTTCACCTTGATAACGCGCATGGGGAATTCCTTGCCCCGCATGGCATCCAGGTTGCGCACCGGACGCATGTCGACCAGCGAGCCCGGCAGGAAGGCGCGAACGCCGACGTCGACGGCCAGTCCTCCCTTAATGCGCTCAATGACTCGGCCCATGATGGGGCGTCCTTCACGGTAGGCGCCCTCGATCTGGTTCCACACCTTCATCTTCTCGGCCTTCTCGCGAGACAGGACCACGTAGCCGTCCCGGTTTTCGGTGCGCTCGAGAAGAACATCGATCTCATCCCCGGCGGCGACATTGAGCTTGCCCGATTCATCCCGGAACTCCGAGATGTCGATCATCCCCTCGCTCTTGTAGCCGACGTCAACGATGACCTCATTGGAGAGAACTTTCAGCACGCGGCCGCGAACAACTTCCCCTTCGGCGATTTTGCCAATGGCGGCGTCGTACTGCTCGAGCATGGCAGCAAAGTCTTCCTGCTCAGCGGGCTGCTCGGCTGCGCCGGGTTTCGAGGGCTGATCTGACCCGTCAAACGCCAGGGCCTCCTCCTGGGTCTGAGCTGGGTCAGGTGTCAGCGGTTTCTGTAAATCCATAATGGGAACTGTCCCCCTTTTCCGGCCCCGCGGTTGGTTTTGCCCCCTGGTTAAGGACGTCACGCGGACCTCGATTCTGCTCTTGCTGGTGACCTCTCTACAGGCAAACCAGATCACGTAACTTATAGAGAAACCTAATTATGGAGAGACGGAGGGGGCCTGTCAAGCGCTTTCCCGGAGACTGTCCTGGAGGTGCTGAACCTCTTTCTGGGTCAGAATTCTGTAGGCCCCGGGCCGCAGCTTTCCCAGAACCAGGCTGCCGATTCGCACCCGCCGCAGCTTGAGCACGGGATGGCCGACCCTCCGAAACATCTCGCGGATCTGGTTCTTGCGGCCCTCGATGAGACGAACCTCCAGCCAGGAGTTGTGACGCCCTCTGAGGAAGCGGATCCGGGCCGGCAGCGTCCGGCGGCCCTGCAGCACGATCCCCTGGCTCAGGCGCTTCAGGGCCGGGACCTCGGGCACGCCGCGAACCTTGACCTCGTAGACCTTCGGGCAGTGGCTCCTGGGGGCCATCAGGTGGGCGGCTAGGTCGCCATCGTTGGTCATCAGGAGCAGCCCCTCACTGGCGTAGTCGAGGCGTCCCACCGGATAGAGCCTTTCTCGCACTTTTTTGAGCAGGTCGCGTACGGTGGGCCGTCCCTGCGGATCACGCATGCTGGTGATGACCCCCCGGGGTTTGTTCAGGGCCACGACCAGACGCCGGTGCTGCGGTCGGACCCGCCGGCCGTCAACACGCAGATCGTCGTGCTCCAGGTCGGCCGCTTCACCCATGCGGCGAACGGTGCGGCCGTTCAGCTCGACACGGCCTTCCTCGATCCAGCGTTCGGCCTCCCGACGTGAGGCCAGACCGGCTCGGGACAGGATCTTCTGCAGACGCTCGCGAGCCATGGTGGCCGCCTCAGGGATGTGGCTCGAGCTCGCCTGCCTCATCCTCCTCGGCAGGCTCAGCGCTCACGGTGATGGTTTCGTCGCTGGCGGGTGCCGTCTGCCGGGCGGCCCCGTTGAGTGAAGCCTGCTCGGCCGGTTCGGGGAGTGCTTCCTGGAGTTCTTCCACCTTGGGCAGCTCGGTCAGCGAGCCGAGCTCGAAATGGAGCAGAAAGTCGCGCGTTGTGCCGTACAGCAGGGGCCGGCCAACCACCGCCTTGCGGCCTAAGATCCGGATCAGGCGCCGGTCCAGCAGGGTCTTGAGAACGCCCTGCGAGTTGACGCCACGCAGCTCCTGGATTTCCGGCCCGGTGATCGGTTGCCGGTACGCCACCACGGCCAGGGTCTCCAGAGCTGCCTGCGACATCCGTGAGCGGTTCCGTGACTGGAACAGGCGTTCGAGGGCGCCGCTCTGCTCGCGGCGGGTCGTGATGCGGTACCCGCCGGCGGCGAAGCTAATGCGCACACCCCGCCCCGGTTGCTCATAATCTTTGGACAGCGCGGCCAGCTCACGTTCTATCTGTTCCGGAGTAGCGTCCGGAAGGACTTCCCGGATTTCGGCCGGCGTGAGAGGCTCCGGCGCAGCGAACAGCAATGCCTCCAGGGTGGCTCGCAGGGAAGTTTCAGGTGGGTCGCTCATGGCATGGCCTCGGATGTGCGGTGGCGTGGCCGGTGGGCGCGGGGTGCTCGGCGGGCACGAGTTGATGGGGTCAGCAGCAAAGGTGTTCGCCGCCAGATCAGGATCTGTCCAGCGCTGCTGGCCTGCGTGGCTCGCAACATCTGCAGGTGGATCATTTCAAGGACCGCGAGAAACATCACCACGCACTCTGCCCGCGTTCGCCGCTGCAGAATCAGCTCCTCGAACAGGAGGCTCGGCACCCACTCGAGCAGTTCCCAGATGCGTGCGATGCTGTCGGCGACCGGCAGGGTGTCGCGGCGAAACTCCATACGGTCCTCTTCGCCGATGGAGCGCAGGACTTTCTGGAAGGCTGTCAGCAGATCGAGCAGGCTGGCCTCGACCACCGTTTCCCCCTGTGTCATCTCCGCTGCCGGGGCTCCCACCGCCCAGGTCTGCTGGGCCTCACGGTGGCGCTTGGCGAGGATGAGCGCCGCTTCCTTATAGCGCTGGTATTCCAGTAGTCGGTCGCGTAGTTCGGCGCGCGGATCCTCCTGTGGCTGCTCTTCTCCCGGAGGAGTCGGCAGCATCATTTTTGATTTGATGTACACCAGCGTGGCAGCCATCACCAGATACTCGCCCGCCAGCTCCAGGTTGAGCTCATGCATGAGGTCCAGGTACTCCTCGTACTGGCGGGTCACCTCGGCGATGGGGATGTCATAAATGTTGATCTCGTTCACCCGGATGAGGTGAAGCAGCAGGTCGAGCGGGCCGTCGAAAGTGGCCAGCTGGATACGGTACGAATCAGACCTTTTCGCCCCGGGTGCGGCTTCCTCCGCCGCTTCAGGACGGCCGTCGGGCCAGTCCGTAACAGGCTGTTCCGGATCTTGAACGTGTGGATCTTCGCTCATGTTCGTCCCAGCATTCGCTCGCGGACTTCTTTCATTGTCTCCCCCGCCACCTGACGGGCGCGGTCGGCGCCCGCGGCGAGGATGCCGGCCAGCTTCTTCCGGTCTCCGACCAGCTCCGCCCGTCTGGCCTGAAGAGGTGCGATGCGCTCGAGCACCCGGTCGCTCAGAATTTTCTTACAGTCCAGGCAACCGATAGCCGCTGTCCGGCAACCCTGGTCGATCTCATCACGTTGCTTCTGCCCGGTGAAGGCCTGATGAATCGTGAAGACTGGACAGACATCCGGGTTGCCCGGGTCGGAGCGCCGCACCCGGGCCGGGTCGGTCACCATGCGTGCAATTTTCTCACGAATCTTGGCCGGTTCATCCCCCAGGTTGATGGAGTTGCCGTACGACTTGCTCATTTTACGGCCGTCGGTGCCGGGTAGCCGGGCTGTCTCGGTCAGCCGGGCGGTCGGCTCCGGGAAGACCTCGCCGTAGAGAGAGTTGAAGCGGCGAGCCACCTCGCGGGTGAACTCGATATGGGCCACCTGGTCCTCCCCCACCGGCACCAGGTGTGCCCGATAGATAAGGATGTCGGCACTCTGGAGGACCGGGTAGCCGAGGAAGCCATACGTGTTCAGGTCGCGATCCGACAACTGTTGCTGTTGCTCCTTGAACGTCGGTACCCGCTCTAACCACGGCAGGGGCACGAGCATCGACAGGAGGAGATGAAGCTCTGCGTGTTCCTTCACATCTGACTGTACGAACAACGTTGCACGTTCGGGGTCGATTCCGGCCGCCAGCCACTCCGCAGCTACGACCTCGGTCCACTCTCGCAGCGGAGACTTGCGAGAGTACTCGCTGGTCAGCGCGTGCCAGTCGCAGATGGCGAAGAAACAATCGTGCTCGTCCTGCAGGTGCACCCAGTTCTCGAGGGCGCCTACCAGGTGTCCCAGATGCAGTGGTCCTGTGGGTCGATGGCCCGAGAGAACACGCGAGCGTTTGGGGGAAGCAATCACGCTGCCAACAGTCGTGAGGTGACCTCTTCCACTGCGGGTAAGACCCACCTTCTCCAGACAGGAGAGAGGATGAGTCCGTAGAGGAGCAGGATGCCGTAGGGGCGCAGGCTCTCGTAATGATGCAGGGCTTTCTCCGGCAGGAATCCGGTTACTATCCAGAAGCCGTCCAGCGGGGGCACTCTCGTGGAACGACAGCGAGAACAGGAATACGACGAGTTGCAAGGCTCGGCAGCCCAGATCGAGAGAGCAGAAACCCACCGTGCAGCTGCCCGGGCCGGAGGCCTAAACGCAGCGTAACATGCGCCATTTGGCGCCGTCAACGTCGCGAATGTCAGCGGCGGGCGCTCAGCTTGCTTTTGAGGATCTGCAGGGCGGACATGATGCGTGAAAGACGGCGATTCTTCTTCTGGATGGCCTGGATGTCGGCCTGCTCGACGATTATGCTGCGCGATTCTCGCACAATCTTGTCGAGCTCGAACAACACCTGCTGGACATCTGCGCGAGAAAACCTCCGGAGCATCGTGCCGTTCAGAAGGATGAGGCCCTCGGCGATGTCTTTCGCCATGGTGTAGGCGCTACCGCCGATGAAGTGGGCCATAAAATCCCGGTTACTAGGTGGTCATCCCTTGTTGTGGAACGTCAGCTGCACCATTCCGAAATGGATCGTGTCGCCATCGTCGAGCGGCGACGGCTTGCCAGGGACCAGCCGCCGGTTGTTGACCAGGGTGCCGTTCAATGCCCCGACCTCCTCGGAAAGCTGGTAAACTCCGTTCTCGAGCTGAAGCTTGGCATGACGCCGTGACACCGAGCGATTGATGTCCACTGAAGAGAGATCGACCTCGGGTTTGAGTCCGGTGACCGGATCGAAACGCCCTATCGTCAGCGTGTCTCCCTTAAGAGTGAACTGCTGCTCTCCATCCTCGGTCTCCAGATACGCTCCCTGGAGGGGATTTCGTTCCACGGCTTCCGCTTCGCTGGCGGCCTCGGGGGGCGGGACGGGCTCCTCCTCGGCGGTCATGGTGGCGGCGGGGGGCGCGTCGATGTCTTCCGCGCTCGCGGCTCCCTGCAGACCCTGCAGCTTCTGCGTCGTCTCCAGCAATCGTAGAGACAGCTTGCGGAGAATGCGCACCGCAATCTCGATGTTGGAGCGGATCATCTGATCAAACACCGTGGAGTTGATGACGATGAGCTCGCATTTCTCGAGTGCTTCGGCGTTCTCGGCGCGGGGCACATCAAGAAGCACGGAGAGCTCCCCGAAGAAATCTCCCTTCTCCATGTGCGCGAGTGGCTTTCGATTGTTGTTCTGCTCCCGGAAGATTTCGACGCGGCCCTTCTGAACCACGAAGAACTCAGCCCCCTTCTCCCCTTCAGAGAAGATGCGCTCGCCGGCGCGGTAGGTGACCGTAAAATCCTTGAAAGCAGACGGGGGCATTGAGGTTGGCCTCGGAGCGAAATCTAGTGTGCAATTCCCGGGTTTTCAACCATTTGCCCAGGGACACCGGGCCCACCCGCCACGACCGCGGAGGGCTGGACCGGTCCCGATGGGTGTTCATCAGGGCCCGGGTGGCGGTCGTTTCGGGCCTTCTGGCCCTCTGGAGCATCGCCGGAGCCGTCCCCCAGGGGGAGCACCGGAACCTCCTGTGGCCTCTTGACTCTCCTCCGCGCCTGAGGTCCTCCTTCGGGGAGTACCGGCCCGGGGGCCGGGTTCATGGCGGGGTGGATCTGTCAACCGGAGGAGCCACAGGCCTGCCGGTGCGGGCCGCTGGCGACGGAGAAATCTTTCAGCTGAAGATCCAGTGGAGGGGGTATGGCCGTGCCCTGTACCTGCGCCTTGCGGATGGGCGCATCCTGGTTTACGCCCACCTGGAGTCGTTCTCGGCGCCAGGGCTGAATGCGGCCGTGGAGGCCGCTCGCGCCCGCCGTGGCCGGTACCCCGGGAACCTCACGATCTCTCCGCCGGTGCAGGTGAGGCGCGGACAGATCATCGCGCGAACCGGCGAGAGCGGCTCAGGTCTCCCTCACCTTCATTTCGAGATCCGCACGCCAGGGAACTTGCCGAGCGATCCGCTGGCGGATGGTGTGCTTCCTCCCGTCCAGGATACCGAGCCGCCCCGGATCGAGGCCCTGTGGGTGTTTTCTGGCAAGACCGGGGCCTGGGTGGGGGGAGCGGGAACCGAGAGGCGCCTGGAGGTACGCAGGGGGGTGGCCGGCACCCTGGAGGCCGGCCCCCTGCAGGTGGCGGGGCTGTTTGATCTGGCGGTCGAGGCGCATGATCTCGCGCCGGGCGGCTCGAAGCTCGGAGTCTCGGCGATCCGGGTCTGGTGGGACGGGCGCGAGGTGGCCAGCAGTCACGTGGGGCCGTACTCGTTCGGTGAGATCCGGAAGGTCTCAGCCATTCATGATGCGCGCTACTCCCACCTGTCCCCCACCCGGTTTGCCTACCGACCTCTGGCCTACCACGGTCCGTCAGCCTGGTCGGACAGTTCACCTCCTGGTCTTCTCGAGAGCACGCCGGGCAGTGAACACCGTCTGCAGGTGGAGGTTCGTGACGCGGTTGGGAATGCATCCCGAATTGGCTTGACGGTTCTGGGGGTCTCGGAAGCAACCCTGGCCCGGGAGCAGGTCAGCGTGGGGGCATTATCGATGGCCGAGCAGCCATGCGTGGATCTCACCTCTGCCCGGTGGCTCTCCGGATCGGTAGCTCTGCCGGTTGTGCATCCCGGTGATGGATCCTGCCCGCAGGAAACCCGCAGGTACCACCTGCTTCGATCGGACGGATTCCCCGCCTCCGCGTCGCTCTGGCGATCGCGCGGCGCGGCAGGGGCCACAGCCGGAACTCTGCTGCTGGCCCAGATTCCGGAGGGAGGGCGCCTGCGGTTTTATGCCGACCTGCAGGCCGTCTACGAGGCGACACAGGTGATTGTCGGGACCGGCTCCACCGTGACGCGCAGCGGTTCGGCAAATCTGCACATGCCCCGCGGCGCGCTGCCGCCGGACACCGCGCTCACACTGCACGAAGTTCCCTCACAGAGAGCGGAGGAGGGTCTCATTCCGGCCGGTACTGCGGTGCGCATCGAGCCGGCCTGGCGGATTCCTGCAGTGCAGGCGTTGCTGGGCTTTTCCTTCGACCCGCACCGATACCGCATGGAGCGCGTGGGCATTTATCAGTGGAACCCCGTGCGCAAGAGATGGAGCCACGCGGGAGGTACCGGCGAGGCAGAGCAGGGAGAGGTCGAGATCAGGCTGGGAGAGTTTGGACTTTTTCGCCCCTTTGAGGACACCGCTCCCCCCGAGTGGGGTCGGATTCAACCGACGTCCAACTCTAGCATAGGGCCGGGAATGAGGCGCGTGCGGGTGGTGGTGACCGACCACGGATCCGGTATCGACTGGGAGGGAATTACGCTCGAGCTCGACGGAAAAGTACTTCTATTCGAGTACGATCCAGATCACGACCGTGCCGAGGCGCTGCTGGACGGCACGATGGCCGTGGGGAAACACCACCTGAGAGCGCGCGCGATCGATCGGGCCGGAAACCGGAGCGCTGACCTGGAGTGGTCGTTCAGGTGGGTGCGAGATCCCTGACCCATTGTTATGCAAAGTGCGGCAAAGCTTTTAACGAGATAAAGTTCGCGGGTGATTCTAGCGGGTTTTCCACGGACTTTTGCACAGCAGCTGTGGAAGGTTGGGCGCCGTTACTTTCCTACCAGGCCGGGATTCACTCACGGGAATTGTGCACTGGGGCCCACAAGACACTCCACACGCGTTGCACCTGATTTGCACGACTTTTCCACAGGAAAATCCACAGGAGCGGAGCTACTCGATCTCAAATAATGAGCTGTCCAGTCCCGGGTTGATCTGAAGGTCCTTATATTCCACCGAAGTGGCTTTCTGTCGGGGCGAAGCCATGTAATCCCAGCGTACCGGGCGCAGGATTCCCCCGAAGTTCTTCATCTCGCTCCATCGCACCAAGTACGAGACCCCTTCGCCGCTGTTTGTGTAAACGAGCTGTGCCACCCGATACGTCTCTTGGTCGATGAAGTAGTCGTACGTATCAGCGGGCGAAAAGATTCTTCCACCCCTGATCTTGGCCCGAAGGTGGTAGACGTCACGACCGCTGATCGTGCCCTCTCCTCGGTAGGTGAGGGATACGTCCTCATCGTCCAGATTGAAAGGCAGGCTGGCCATGTAGAGGAGGCTCAGGGTTCGTCTCCGTGCTCTCTTGAGGGCCACACTGTCGTTGTCGGCGACGCCGTCGTTCAGGAGCTGGAGTTCGTTGCCGTCGTAGATGATGATCTGGGATTTTCCGTCCTCTGTGAAAGATTCGATGCGGCATTGTCGGTGGGGCTGCAGCCGCATGTAGACCTCTGCGGCGCGTTCCTGGATAACCTTGTTGCCCGGGCCGTAGCGGGTCACCACGTGGGTGAACCGCATGTCACGGACGGTCTCCCAGCGTTCGGGGCCCCCGTGTGCCACCAGGCAAAAGTGGGCGATCTGATCCGTTCCCCGCTCGGGGATTTCCACGGCGCCCGCAGGGGTGAATAGCAGGAGAACCCCGGCGGCCCCCAGGAGGGTCCGGCACGGCCGATCAGTGCTTGCGGAAAGGGCGGAAGGAGTTGACGATCGCATCGAGCTGCTTCATGAGGGTGGCGTCCCGCGCCGGCTGCGGAACGTTGCTGCGGCCGAGTCCCATACCTCGTCCCTGAGCCCACCAGAACAGCAGGTACTCGGCGTCGCTGACCGATGAGTACATGAGGGCCGAAGAAAAGGGGCCCTCACCATAGCGTTCGGGAACTACGTCGATCCAGAGTCCCTGGGCGTACCAGCCGCGAAACTTCTTGAAGGAGTGGTTGGGTTCGACCTTGACGCTGCCGTCAATGAACTTCCGCAGTCCGACCCAGGAAGAGTAATTTTTGACCAGCTTACGGAACTCCTCTTCCGTCTGGACGCGGTCTTTCTTGCGTTTGGGCCACCAGACGACCAGCAGGTCACGGAAGTTTCCGGGAACCCCTGCTTGCAGACGGAAATGGCCTTTCGTGAGATCACCGGTGACGCCGGTGATGCCGGCCGGGTTCCGCCCCAGTGCCCTGACATCGACCGCAGCCATTCTCCACGGGTCGCCTCCGGTTCCAAAGGCCATCGACACCTGAGCGTTGCGCTTGAGAAAGTCGCGCAGGGATCCACTGAAATGGGTGTAACGCTTGAGCTCCACGAGATCCCCGCTCGTAGCAGTCTTCAGCCGGGTTCCTTCCAGGTCGTAAGCGATCTCCAGGCCCGGCAGCAGCACCTGATCATGCCGGCCTTTCGGGTGCACCTCATAGAAGACTGAGGCTCCCCGCCCCCCCCAGATCTCGGGTAGAGACATGGTGTACCGATTCGCATCAATCCCCTGCTTGAACTCCGGGGGACGGCGGACCACCGCCTGGAAGGTGTCGGGTACGGTCTTGACCTCGAAGCCTTCCGGAAAGGAGCGCAGGATCTCCACGTTCTTGTAATCTTTCGAAGTGCCGTTTTGGACGTAAGCGGTGACGGTGAAGAACACCTTGCTCTTGCTCGGCACGAAGGTCGGATTGTATTGGGTATAGACGACGAAGTCTCGAGAGTTGGTATCTGTTACCTGGGCCAACGACGCCTGCGGTTGCAGAGCGGCGACTGCCAATAAGCTGAGGTATCCTGCCCCCAGGCGCCAGTATCGTGACGTGCTCAGCATGCACTCCCCTGTTCTTCCGCGACAAAGCGATTGGTAAACAAAATTATAGCACGTGGGCCCGGAGTCGTTTGCGTGCGTCAGGTTTTGCGGTCTTGGAAGATCGATCGATAGCAGATCAACGAGAGGACACCCACACTGAGGCCGTAGACGACAAATCCGAGCAGCAGGGTGAAAGCGCTGATATGGGGCCAGAAGGCAAGTGCCAGGATGCCCAGGGCCAGGCCAAAACCGGAGCCAATCGCAGACGCCCCGCTCCACGACCACATATTGGTGAACTCGCCGCGTCTTTCGTAGTACGCCTGCATGAAGGCCAGGGTACGCCCAATCAGAAAACCGGTGAGCAGCACGGCCGATGTGAGCAGCGCCACGCCATTCCCCAGGCTCAGGTTCCAGCGTGCGCTGAGGCGCTCGAATTCCTGGGAGAGGACGAGAAGAGCGAGCACCGGAACCAGAGCGACCGCGCCGCCGACCAGCCCTGAGAGCATGCCATCACGCGCGTCCCGGCTCATGGGTTTTCGAGCCTGGTGGGAGGCAGCCTTCTCTGCCCCAGGGCGCGCCAGTATGGATGCAAGTTCTGGAACCTCACGAGCGAGTTGCCAGGGTCCGTCGCCACGGCGCACCCGATCCTCCGCCCTGAGCTTTCCCTGGCGGGCCCAGTGTCGCAGTGTGGCCACGCCGCCTGGTTGCAAGGTCTCATCCCCGATCTCCACCGTCCAGAACGCGGGTGGCTCCACCCCGTGATAGTGCTTACGCGTAGGTGGTGCTTCATGCGGTCCGGACTCGACCGCAGGGGCGCTCTGTTCTTCACTCGCGTCACCCAGAATTTCGATCTCCGGCTCCTCCGGTGCGGTCGCAGGCATGAGCGCGGCCGGGTTTTCCGGCTCCTCGGCAGGAGCCGGATCGGGGTCCGGGGCGGGAGTCGGCATAGGCGGGTCGGGAGCTGAAACCGGCGAGGCGGTGTCCTGAGACACCGGAGTCGCCGCAGGTGTGCTCTCCCCCGGCGGCGGATCAATCGGAGCAGGTGGACAGATTCCCTCCATGCCCGGGTCTGCCGGAAAGTCCTCCGGGGGCACCGGTGGTGCCGGTGCAGTGCCGGGGAATTCGCCTGGAAAAAGATTGTCTCCTGCCTTCCCTGCCGACGCGGGCGTGGGATCGGGCGCCGGGGCCGGTTGAGGCGAGAGGCCGGCGGGCATCACATCATCCCCTGAAGGGGTGACGGTGCCGCCCGCAGCCGGAGTTGCGGTGGGAAGCGGGAGCTCGGGGGGTGGAATGGTTACCGTCGAGCGGCAACGCGGGCACTTGGCGGTGCCACCCGCAGCGGGCCGGCGATCCGCACGCAACCGCAATAGCGCGCCGCAAATCTGGCACTGGATCTCCTCCACCGAGGTTTCCTGAACTGTCTCCGGCATGCGGACAGGTTGCTGGCACTTGGGACAGCTGGCCGTTACGCCAGGACGCAAGCGCCCCGACGCGAGCCTCAGGTTGGCTCCACAGTGGTCGCAGTGAAGGAGGACGGTGGTGGTCACGCTGTCATTGGCTCCAGCCCCTCGCTCACAATATAGAAGATGGAGGGATTCTGTCCACGGTTTGGCGCCCGGCCCCGTCTTCCAGCTCCCCCCTCAGCCAGGTGCTCAGGCGGGCCGAGGCGCGGGCTGACCGGGCCGTTCGACGCCGGTATCGGCCCAGGAGCGCCTCCGCCGGGTCATCCCCCGGCCGGACCTTAATCCGCAGGGCGTCGATAGCGTGCCCCATCTGCTGTGGATCGATGGTGCCGTAGTGTCCGACCGTGAGCTGGTAGAGGACCCGCATCCGGACCAGAAAGTTCAGGGACCGCAGAAGCGTGTAATACTCCTCCCGGTGCTCCGGGTCCCGCTTTACCAGCTTTGCGAGCAGGCGCCGAGCTCCCGGCTCGATGATGCTGAAGTGCGCGCGCAGCAGATCGAGCGTCAGGTGGATCTCCTTGAGCGAGCCCCGATCGAACTTCAGGCGGATCATTCGCCGTCCGGCCTCGGGAGTCGGCTTCTGGCGGGCGCGTTCATCGGCAAGCATGGCCAGCAGATACGATTTCCGGTGGAGAAGCACCTCGCCGTCCACGATCTCTCGCACAAATTCCTCGTAGAGCCTGGAGCTGCCATAGACGAAACGGGCGCCCAGGATCTCTGAGCGCTCGGCAAAGTCCTGGCCGCACCCTTTCTGCAGCAAGCCGCGGAGGTCGCCGATCGTGAGCGCATAACGTCCGAAATGATCGGCCAGGAGATGGTGCGGTAGGATACCCACCCGTGTCAGTTCCGCGTTGAAGTGCACGGCCACACGCTGGCAGAAATTCAGCTGTTCGTCCTCGGGGGCAAGGAAGATCACGTCGTAGTCGGCCAGATAGCCTTCCTCGCGCGCGTTGCCGCCGGTCGCCAGGATGGCGTACGGGGGCTCGGTCTCGGGGGGAGCGGCCGGGAATGCCTCCTCGCGAAGGCGTCGATGGCACAGCGTGGCCAGCGCCGTGACGGTGCGCTCTGACATGCGGCGGAAATCACGCAGCAGGATCGGGATTCGCCGTCCGTTCATGATCTCGGTTCCCAGGCGCACGAACTCGAGTTCGTAATGAGAGCGGGCTTCGGCCAGGCCGGCGTCAATATCCCTCAACCTCAACGAACGTGTGAGCATCCAGCGGCCCATGCGCCCGAGGGCGCGGCCGTCGTCCAGATGCTTGAGCACCTCCGGGTGCCGCTCGACGACGTGGCGAAGGGTGCGCTCGAAAAACCGGCTGCAACGGGTGAACGTTGCTAGGACGTGCAGCAGACCGCTGCGCACCTTGACGAGCTCCGGATCCAGCACGGGCCTCGACAGCGTTTCGAGAAGGGCCTGCTGGTGTTTCTGGTCGAGGCACTGCAGGAGCCGCACGAACGGTTTTGGATCGCGTTGGTAGAAGGAGAGTAGGCGCTCGCGCTCTGCGACCTTGCGGCTCAAACGCTGCTGCCATGACTCCATAAACATCCAGAACAGGTGGCTAACACGGCCATAGTCACGGTGCTCCCCTATGACCAGAAGCAGTCGAAGCAAGGAGCGCGTGTCCTGGCTGACCAGCCGCACGTAGCGTTCCACGAGGGAAGGCCCTTCACCCGGCTCGAGCAGGTCGTCCGCAAAGCGCCTCAGGGAGTCCCTGTCAATGTTCGTAAGCAGGCGCAGGATGTCCTGCCAGAAGGGAGTGCCCCGGAACCAGCGGACCACCTCGAGAAACTCGCGTCCCATGTTGCCGCGGATCTCAGCCAGGGATGTTACAAACTGGCCGCTGCGGGCAATTTTCCCGAACACGTGCAGTGCCCTGACGTAGATACGCTCTTGATCCAGAAGTGTCTGTACGAGGCGGCGACTGCGGATGAGGGCGGCGCTGTACTCCAGGAGCAGACGGTTTCCGGGCCGGATGTGCCGGATCTCCTCGTAGCCCAGCTCGCGGGCAATCGGATCCAGAACGCCGAGAATTTCATCGTCCGAGAGCGCCAGATGCTCTTCCTGGACCACGAAAAGCTGGTATAGGTAGCGAAAGATTTCGAACAGCACCAGGACTTCTTCGAGGCCCTGGTAAACCTCGCGCAGCCGTTCTTCCTTCGAGCACAGAATGTTCAGTGCCTTCCACACGGAGGTTGCGTGGATACTGTAACGAGTGCTCTCAGCGCTCACCAGCGCGCGAATGGCACGAATGGCATCCCGTTTGAAATTGATGCTGAACGCCTCGGGATCGTGACGGAAGAAACTGCGAACCTCAGTGAGCATGCCCCGCATGTAAGCGTAGTGCTCGGCTGTGCTGCCCAGCGTGTAATAGAATCGTTCGCCGATCTCCCGTCCGAAACGCTCGTAGAGCTGGGGGTCGCCGGTAATGAAGCGCGCGCTCAATAGTTCCGAGACCCCTACGTAGTTACGCACCCCCTGCTTGATCCAATGGTGATACCGATCCATCGGAGCGTAGTAGCTGTCGGTCTGCAGCTGTTCCGCAAGGTAGAAGTGCAGACGTGAGGCGCGCCGGATCATCTCCATCGTGAGCCGCGACAGGGCATGATTGAGCGGAGCAGAGTCAGCGGCGGCCACCACCGCGACATCGATGTCATCCAGGTGCAGTGACGTGCCTACATTGAAGAGGGCGAACGCGGGAACATCTTGGTCCCGCAGGAACTCCCGGAGCATGGCCTCGATGGTGGTTCGCGAGATCCATTCATGCCGCCGCTCGATGTCCACGAGAATGTCACGCAGTGAGGCCGCGTCCTGCGGCGCGCTGCGGGCGCGTGCTCTCAGGCGCTCGAGCGAATCCCGGTGCAGGCGTAGCAGCTGCAGGGTATAGAAGCACTGCACTCGATCGAGGAAGTGCTCGCCCGTCTCGGAGGGAACCGCCTCCAGGGGCGCACGTACCGGCGGTTGCCCCGCCCGCCACTCGGATGTGAGAGGGGATAACTCCCGGGAGTCGGTCAACTGCGGAAGCAGGGATGCTGCGGCCCGGCGCAGAACGGCAATGTGCTTGAGGTAATGGCGCCCCCAGGCTTCCGCCTGCGAGCACAGGGAACGGATCTCTTCTTGCAGATCCGCCAGCTCAGTCATGGGGTGTGTTTGAGAGCCCGCCCCGTCGACGGTGCGGGCCGGGTCGTCAACGATCAGTGCTCGTCGAGCGCCTGTAAATGAATTTGCAGCCTATATTCAAGCGTGCGGTTGCCATAGTTGATTTTCAAGGGCACGTTCACGATCGGACTTTCACCCGGCTGCACTTTCAGCACGATCGGCTCTACCGTCTGGTCGGTGGCCGGGTTTTGGGCTCGGGGCTCTCCGAGCTCTGGCGGAATCTCATTCACGGCCTCGGCCGGACTCACCGGCACGGAGGGGATGCTAGCGGCCGGCTCTCCCGCGCCCTGCAACGGAACGATCTCGAGCTCATCGAGGCCGGGGTCCGGCTCCAAGGGCGGGCGAGCGGCCTTGCTGTTGGGGTCGAGTGGACCGGAAGCTGCGGAGAGGCGCATGGTGGTGCTGCCGGTGTCGGGGGCGGCCAGTTCCTCGACGATCTCGAGGATGTTCTCGTCGCCCCCGTCCTCCACCAGCTCGAGCACCTCTGCATCTGGTTCCTCCTGAGCGATGGCCACGGGCGCTGCAACCGGGGGCTGGGGCGCCGGCTCGGAGGCCAGCGGTGGAGCGGCTGCGGCGGCCGGTGGTGTCGCGGCCTGGGCAGCGGGTTGGGCGGCAGCCGGTGGTGTCGCAGCCGGGGCAGCGGGTTGGGCGGTGGCCGGTGGTGCCGCGGCTTGGGCAGCGGGTTGAGCGGTGGCCTTGCTTGCTTCCGGCTTTTCCAGACGGTATTTGTTTGTCAGGGAGTTCAGAACCAGCTTGGTCGCCGCCTTCAGGGTGTCGTGGACACCGATGCCGCTGATGACGATGGCCTCGTAGAAAGGAGCGTTGTACTTATTGAGCTGCAAGTTCAGTTCCTCGATCGAGGCCAGGTTGGGCAGATCCCGCTTGTTGAACTGCAGCACAAGCGGCATCTGATCGAGACGCATCCCCTGTTCGGCGAGATTTTCCTCCAAGTTAGCAAAGGATTCGATGTTAGCGTCTATCATCTTTGCCTGCGAGTCGGCCACGAACACCACTCCGTCAGCTCCCTTGAGCACCATCTTGCGCGTGGAGTTGTAGAACACCTGGCCCGGAACGGTGTAAAGCTGGATACGAGTTTTCATGCCGCGGATTGTTCCTAGATCGATCGGCAGGAAATCGAAGAAGAGCGTGCGATCAGTCTTGGTAGCCAGCGACAACATCTTGCCTCTGGAGACATCCTGGGGCAGGTTCTCGTAGATGTACTGAAGGTTACTGGTCTTGCCGCACAGGCCGGGCCCGTAGTAGACGATTTTCGCGGTCAGTTCGCGTGTGGAATAGTTAAAGAGAACCATCTGGGCGGGCCGCTCCGGTCTGTTTGCCCAGTCGCGCGAACAAGGCTAAGTTTCTGACAGGCCGTCCCTTACAACAATCGCCAATATAGTGCGATCGTCTAAGTGAGTCAACTGCGCCGGGATCGGAAACGGAGAACCAGCGGTGTGTGGGTCAGTTCAAGCTGGTGGCGCAGGAAATTCTCGAGCCCGCGGCGATAAGCGAAATGCGGTCGGCCGGTTGCGTGCCCAAAAACAATGAAGGACGGAGGGTGCACACCCTCCTGGGTGGCGTACAGGGGGCGAACCGTACGCCGCCGGGGGGAGGCGGAGCGTCGGCGGCAAAATTGTTTCATGAGCCGGTTCAGGACGCCGGTGCTGACCCTGCGCCCGCCCTGCTCCCAGACCGTGCGCAGCGTCGATTTCAGCACGCGCAGGCCCCGCCCCGTGAGCGCCGACACCGGTACCTGGGGAGCGAAGCGTGCGAATCCGAACTCCTCCCGAGTGCGAGTTCGTAGCTCCTTGAGCTCTCCCCTCGAGAGAAGATCCGCCTTGTTCAGGGCCACGACGAGCGAGCGGTGCGTGCGCAGAGCGTAACCGCCCACCGCGAGATCCTGGCGGTCCACCCCTCGCGCCGCATCCAGGACGACGAGCGTGATGGCGGAACGATCCATCACGCCCCGCGCCACGGCTGCGGTGAGCGCTTCGAGCGGCTCATGGACCCGTGCTCCGCGTCGCAGTCCGGCCGTATCGATCAAGCGGTAACGTTGGCCGCTATAGTCGAAGAAACCCTCCAGGCGGTCGTGCGTCGTGCCCGGTACGGCGCTGACGATGGCACGCTGTTTACCCAGCAGGTGGTTAAATAGGGAGGATTTTCCAGCGTTCGGTCTGCCGACAATGGCCACCGGGATCGCTTCGATCGATTCCGGGTCCGGAGCCGGCTGCTCCGGCAGCGCTTGCTCGATCGCGTCGCAAAGTTCACTGATCCCCACGGCATGTTCGGCCGAGATCTCCACGCCCTCGCCGAGTCCCAGGCTCCATGCTTCGGCCCGGTTTTCCTCCGCCGACGAAGTGGCGTCGACCTTGTTGAGCACGAGCAGCACTGGGCGTCCCAGGCGCCGGAGCTTCGGGGCCAGATCGCGTTCGAGCGCTGTCAACCCGTTCTTGAGATCGACGACAAACAGCAGCAGGTCCGCCTCTCGGGCCGCAGCCAGGGCCTGGCGCTCGATCTCCTTTTCCAGCTCCCCCTGATGTCCGGGGGAGAGGCCGCCCGTATCGACGAGAAGGAAAGTGCGCTGATCCAGGGTGATCCGGGCCTCGAGGCGATCCCGGGTAACCCCCGGTGTGGCATGCACGAGGGATCGTCGGCCCCCCGCCAGGCGGTTGAAAAGCCTAGACTTGCCGACGTTCGGGGCTCCGAGGATGATTACGCTGGGGAGAGGCATGTTAAAAAATCGCTGGAATTCTGATTTAAATCCCTGATATATTTACGGTTACACGCACATCCTAGCATGCGATCTTAAGAACTTGCAATCTGACGATGGCGACCTAATTTAATGTAAATGAAGGAGTAATCGCCTCAGGCTGGCTTGACCGTGTCGGTCGGCCCGTCTATAATCCGACCCGCTCGATCAGGGGGACTGCAAGGAGGCCCCTCGAGATGATCAAAGCTGACATAATCAACGAAGTTTCCCGCATCGCGGACATCACGCGGGTCAAGGCCGTCATCGCGGTCGAGGCCGTGCTCGACGCCATGAAGGAGTCGATGCGCCGCGGGAACCGGATCGAGCTTCGGGGATTCGGTGTGTTCCAGGTCAAACCCCGGAAGAAGGGGCTCGGCCGCAACCCGCGTACGGGCACCGAAGTGAAGATTCCTCCCGGCAAGACGATCCGCTTCAAGCCCGGGAAGAACCTGCGAAACCTCTGAGTACAGACACCCCCCATGGACCGCCGGTACCGGGCGCCGGGCGCCGCTGGCTTCCGGTTTTGCTGCTCGCTGCCACGTTCCTTACGACCCTGTGGGCAGGGGCCTGGAGAGAGATCGGTGCGGCGGCTGACCAGTTCCCCGAGCTCATCGAGTCGCTGCAACAATCCCTCTTTCCGATTGCCATCTTCCTGCACCCCCGCGCGCTGCTCCTCGGGCTCCCCTACTGCCTGACAATCCTCGGAATCCTGGGTGCACACGAGCTCGGTCATTATCTCGCCTGCCGCCGCTACCGCGTGCATGCTACCTGGCCACACTTTATCCCGCTGCCGTTTCCCCAGAGCTACGGCACGATGGGAGCTTTCATACGCATTCGCTCGCCGATTCCGAGCCGGCGGGCCCTGTTCGACATCGCGGTGGCCGGGCCTCTGGCCGGATTTGTGATCTGTGTGCCAGCTCTGGTTTACGGGATCGGGTCCGCGAGGGTGGGCGTGCCGCCTCTGCAGACCAGCGGGATATATTTCTCCGACTCTCTGCTCGTGGGTTTCCTGGTGCAACTACGCTGGGGAACGCTGGCCGCGGGCGAGGAAATCTTCGTGGGCTCGGTGTTCGTCGCCGCATGGCTCGGGCAACTGGCCACCTGCCTCAACCTGTTTCCGGTCGGACAGCTGGACGGTGGCCACCTGCTTTATTCGGTGGTGGCGCGCCGGCACCGGATCCTGTCGCGCGTGGCGCGCTGGTCATTCGCCACGTTCCTGGTGGCTCTCATCTTTCTGCCAGGGGCCGGAATTATGGCGGCCACACCGTGGCTGCTGTGGTTGGTGCTTCTTTTCGCAGTCGGGGATCGTCACCCGCCGGTGCTGACCTGGCAGCCGCTCGGCCGCACGCGCTGGATTCTCCTGGGCGTCGCTCTGGCGATCTTCATCATCACCTTCATGCCGGTGCCGATCCGCCTGGGGTAACAACCAACGGGCGGGCGCCAGACGCACGAACGTCTCCCACGAACCGTGCCAGCGCTCCACACGCAGAACACCGCGCGCCATGCGGGCGCGAACGGCGCCACCGTCCGAGGTCGAGACGGTGCAGGCGCCGATTGCGGTGAGCCTTCGAAGCACCTCTTCATGCGGATGCCCCCAGGCGTTGCGGACACCGGCGGAGATGAGCGCTGCGCGCGGCCGTACCTTCCGCAGGAATACTGTGTCGGACGAGCCACGGCTGCCGTGGTGCGAGACCTTGAGCACCGAAGCGGGCTCCAGAGGGAACGTCGCCAGGTGGCGCTCTCCCGACGCCTCCAGATCACCCGTAAGAAGAATCTGTTCGCCCGCGGCGTGCACGCGCAGCACGAGAGAGCCTGCGTTGTCGCTCCGCCCCGGGGCGTGCCGCTCCGGTGAGAGTACTTCAAAGAGCGCGCCCCCCAACTGCCACCGATCCCCCTCCGCCCGGGGGACCAGCCGGGCACCATGCTCGCGGGAGGCGGCGCGAAGCGTTTTGAGCGCGTCGGCGCTCAGTCCAGCAGGCACCCATACTTCGGCCGGGCGCAGGGCGGCCATCATGACGCCCAGCCCCCCTGCATGGTCCGAGTCGAGATGAGAGAGAGCCAGGGCATGCACCCTGCGGACCTGTTGTGCTCTCAGAGCCGGCAACACCCAGCGCTCGGCGGCCGTCCCTCCAGCGAGCAGACGACCGGCGGTATCGACAACGACGTGACCACCATCCGGAAGGGACACCAGGGCTGATTCCCCCTGCCCGACATCCCACAGGGTGAGCGCCAGGGAACCGGTTCCCGGGGCCGCTGCTGGCAGGAGCAGGGCCAGGTGGGCGGCGGCCAGAAGGTTCCGCGAGGCGGGGCGCGGAATCGCAGGGAACCAGAGCGCTGCAGAGGCCGCAAGATGGGCGCACAGGACGAGGGCCGATGGCGGCGTCAGTCGGAAGATCTCAGAGTGAAAAAAGGGGCGGGAAGCGATCTTGATCAGCAGACGGACCCCGGTATCCGCCGCCGCCGCGATGGGCCACGCCAGGAATGTATCGCCCAGTGCCAGGAGTGCCAGGGCACTGCAGAGCAGCAGGCCGGCGAGTGGTACCGCGAGCAGGTTCAGCAGAATGCCGAGCGGCGTCCAACGCTGAAACCAGAGGGCGGCCAGGGGCGCGACCGAGAAGTACGCGGAAGCGGAAACGCGTAGCGGGGAGAAACGCGGAGCCCATCGGGCCTGCCACTCGACATCCTTCCTGCGGTGGCCGGACAAAAAGCCGATGATTCCTCCTGTGGCCCATACGCTCAGCCAGTAACCCACATCACTGCGCAAGCCCGGCCGCATCGCCAGCATGATGGCCGATACCACCAGCAGCAGGGAAAGACCGCGCGCACGGCGCCCCGTGTGGCGGCCGCAGCTCCACAGGGCGAACATGCCGTAGGCGCGCATGGCCGACGCCGGAGCGCCGATGAGCAGGACATAGAAACCGAGAACGAGGTTGGCCGCCAGAGACCGAATTCCGGGCGGCAGACCGAGCACAGACGCTATTCGCAGCAGCAACCAAGCCAGCAAAGCGATGTGCAGGCCCGAGATTGCCACCAGGTGGTACAGTCCGGCGGCCTGGAGATCGTTCCGCAGGCGGTGATCCAGTCCATGGCGTTCGCCCAGCAACAGCGCCGACAGGAGCGGTGAGGTGGCAGCGTGGACGTCCGCGAGGCGATCGATCGAGTCTCTGAGGCGGTTGAGCGCACGATCACGCATTCTCGACAGTCGGGCCAGGATCGGGGGTCTGTCTTCCGGATCGATTGCCAGCAGACGGCGGCTCTTGATGTGGCCTAGAATCAGGATGTTTCTGGCAGCGAGAAGCGACGCACTGTCCAGGGCGCCGGGATTTCGCGATCGCGAAGGCCGGATGAGTCGCGCGTGGGCGGTGAGCCGATCTCCGCTCCGGGGCGGATGGATTGCCTCTTCTTTGCGGGGCGACGGCCACGTGAGCCTCGCGAGGGCATTGACCGGAACCACCTTCCTGGCACAGCGCAGCGTGCGGAGACGGACTATTCCCTGCCGTTTGTTCCCTGTAAGGTTCCAGGTGTGCTCGATGCGCCCTTCAAGATCGCATCGATCGCTCACGGCGAAGGCGTCACGCAGCTGTTCCTGCAGAGCCAGTTGTCTCAGGTGTCGGGCATCCTGGATGGCGTGACCCGCGATAGCCACGCTCAAGACAATGGGCAGGTTACGCAGCGCACGCCGCGCTGTGGTGCGTCTGGCGAGCAGGGAAACGAAGGCGATCAGGAAATGTGCGGGGGCGAGGGGCCGCTCGCACGGTGCCGCGAGCGCGCCGACGCCGAAAGCGATCGCCGCAACAAGCGTGGGCAGAGCTGCCCGATCAGGCAGGACCGGCCTCCTCGGCAGAGGCCGCCGACTCTCCGGCGCAGACTAGACGGCTTTAGAAGGTACTGTCAAGCGACGCCGTGCCGGCCCCGCCTGCAAGCGCGCGTGAACGGCGCCGAGATCGAAGCCGGGAACACAGAGCTCCCGGCGCAGCTGCCGCAGGAGCGCGGCGTCGACCGTAGCGTCCGCAGCCCCGGGGCTCATGCCGGCGAGCTGCTTCTGGAGGCGTTTGCGTTCGCTGACCTGGCGGTCTTTCCAGGCGCTTTCAGGCGAGGCCTGCAGCTCACGGTGAAAGGAGGATTCGGCGTCGCCCAGCGCCGGGGCCAGGTCGTCCAGGGGGTGGGCAGAGGAGGCGCACTGCCGCGCCAAGTCGCGAAGAGTCGAGGCCAGCTTCCTCACCGGTGGCGCCAGGCCGCCGTGCGGTCCGTGCTTCAGGTTTCGGGCCGCGAGTTCGATGTGGCGTGCCAGCGCATTGAGCACCGTACGCACTCGGCGCGGCGATGAGGTGGAGACGTTGGCGCGGCCGACCCAGGCTTCCCGCCTGGCCTTCCAGCGCTGCTGGACCGCCCGTTCACAGTAAGCGAGCGATCGTGGTGGGTGGAGGCCGTCCTCTTCCCCTTCTTCATTCGAGCCAAGGACATCGTCCAGCGCGCGCTGCACCACGCGAAGGGGGATCCCCTGTCGCCGCCAGGTGCAGACACGTTCCCAGTCGCGTGTCGAGAGAATCAGCGGGGCTCCCCGGAGCTCCGCGATCCTCGCCTCCACCCCCGCAACGTAATCAGGCTCGTCTGGCAGATCGACCGAAGGGTGTTCGCTCACCACGTCACGCAGAGTTTTTTTCGTGCAGCATACGGAGCCCTTCGAGCGTGAGCAAGGGGTCGATGATGTCGACGCACTCGAGACCGCCGGCCACGACTTCGCACAGGCCTCCGGTGGCAATCACCTTTGTACCCGGGTCCATCTCGGCACGCAGACGCCGTACCATGCCTTCAACCAGGCTCCGGTAACCGAAGTAGAGACCGGACTGCAGGGAATGAACCGTGTTGCGCCCGATGACTTGGGGGGGGCGTCGAATCTCAACCCGGGGCAGACGGGCGGCGCGGGCGAAGAGAGCCTCTGATGAAATCCCGGGCCCGGGCGCGATGGTGCCGCCGACATACTCCCCGCGGGCCGAGATGACATCGAAGGTGGTGGCGGTGCCAAAGTCGACCACGATCGTTGCGCAGTGCGTGCGCGCGAAGCCGGCCACGGCATTGACGATCCGATCGGCGCCGACCTCCTGGGGGTTTTCGTAAAGTATTGGCATGCCGGTCCTGATGCCCGGTTCGACATGGATGGGTCTGACGCCGAAGACAGATTCGATCATGTCGGAGAGCGTCGGCGTCAGCGGTGGCACGACCGAAGACAGGATGGCGGCGTGGACGGAATCCACCGCCACCGTAGATGCGGCGAAGAGCTGGCGGCAGAGCGCGCCATACTCGTCGGCCGTGCGTTCGCGGTCTGTTGCCAGGCGCCAGTGAGTACGCAATTCGCTCCCTTCGTACACTCCGAGGGCGATCTGCGTATTCCCTGCGTCGGCGACAAAGAGCATGGCGTTATCTCAGTATGCGAAGTGGCTCACTGCCGTGAAGCCGCCGCTGGCCTTCAGGAAGATCAACGAGCAGGGAACCGTCCTCCGCCAGGCCCCGGCTCGTGGCGTGCCGCCAGCGTCCATCGATGAGGATCCTCAGGCGGGTGTCCCGGATGGAGGGGCACAGCGCTCCGAACCGGGCCAGCACGGTTGAAGACTCTCCTGCTTCAAGCAGCGTCAACTGTTTCTCCAGCCCCGAGAGGAACCACGCCAGAAAGCTTTCCCAGGGGCGCAGCCTTCCACGTGCCAGGCGCACCGACGTGGAGCGAGCGGCCAGGGAGGGTGAAAAATCAGTGCGCTGTTGACGCAAGTTCAGGCCCCACCCGACGATCACGAAATCCTGCCGTCCACCTCGGCTCGCCCCTTCCACGAGGATGCCCCCCACCTTGCGCCGGCCAATCAAGAGATCGTTCGGCCATTTCAGGCAGGTTTGCAGGCGTGCGGCGCGGCGCACTGCCTGGGCGGCGGCGATTCCGGCGGCCAGCGGCAGTATCCCCAGCCGCGCGGCCTCAAGACGGGGCTGCAGCAGCACAGAGCAGTATATCCCGAGACCCGGGGGGGATTCCCACGATCGGCCGAGACGCCCGCGGCCGCAGCTCTGGGCTCGCGCCACCGCCAGCGTGCCTTCACGCGCACCCAGGTCCGCCTGACGGCGAAGCCAGCTGTTCGTGGAGTCGACCTGGGGCCGCCAGAGGAGCGTATGCCCGATTCGAGCGTCACGGCGCCGGCGAACCAGCCGTAAGAGTCCCGCAGGTGGGTGCTCGTTGGCTGAACTTGTGGCGGCCACGGGCGTGCGCACCGGGGGCGGACCGGTCGGGGGCTAGTTGAGTCCGATCTGGCGCAGTGTCTCTTCCAGGCGTGACTTTTTCTCGTTCATCGCTTCGAAATCCGTGCGCGTCTTGCCGACCACGGTGGCCGGGGCCTTGGAGATGAAACTTGGGTTCGAGAGTTTGCGCTGCTGGACTTCCATGTCCTCAGAGAGGCGGTCAATCTCACGCTTTAGCCGGCGCTGCTCTGCATCCAGATCGAGCATGCCCTCGAGCGGGATTGCGAACTCCACATCCTGCGCTACTCCCCGGGCGGCGGGTCCGGTCGCTTTCAGGGTCGTGACGATCTGCACGTTCTCGCAGCGCGCCAGGTGGCGGATCGATTCACGGCTGCCTTCGAGCAATGTGCGGCGGGATCGGCTGCGGGTCCGCAGCAGGAGGTGGATGCGACGGCCAGGATCGATGTTGCTCTCGGCCCGCACGTGCCGAACGCAGGAGATGATCTCCAGAACCCGCTCCATGTCACGAGCGGCACCGGCATGGGGACGGGTTCCCTTAGCCACGGGGTAATCGGCCGCCGCCAGGGACTTGCCACGGTGCGGCAGGCGCTGCCACAGATCCTCGGTAATGAAGGGCATGAAGGGATGCAACAGCCTGAGGACTGAATCGAGAACCTTCACGAGCACGGCGCGGCTTCGGGCGGCGTTCCGGCTCTCCGATTCCGGCCCGGTCAGGCAGGGCTTGACGAGCTCGATGTACCAGTCGCAGAACTGGTGCCAGATGAACTGATACAGGGCGCTTGCCGCCTGATCGAAGCGGTACTGGTCGAGCGCTTCGTTGACCGTCCTCGTGACCCGGTGCAGGCCATCGAGAATCCAGCGATCGACGATCGAGAGCTCGTTCTGCCGGATACGGAATCGGTCCTCGTTGCCCCGCAGATTCATGAGCACGAAACGGGCTGCGTTCCAGAGCTTGTTGGCGAATGCGCGGTATCCCTCCATGCGCTTGGCGGCCAGTGGAATGTCGGCTCCGGGGCTGGTCAGAGAGGCCAACGTGAAACGCACCGCATCGGTGCCATACTGCTCGAACACCTCCAGGGGATCGATGACATTGCCCCGCGTTTTGCTCATCTTCTGGCCCTGGGCGTCACGCACCAGCCCACTGAAATAAACCTCGCGAAACGGCACGTCTCCCATGAAGTGCAGGCCCATCATGATCATCCGTGCCACCCAGAAGAAGATGATGTCAAAGCCGGTGATCAGTGCCGAGGTCGGGTAATAGCGTTTCAGATCGGGTGTACGATCCGGCCAGCCCAGAGTGGAAAGTGGCCACAGGGCGCTGCTAAACCAGGTGTCGAGAACATCCGGATCCTGCTCGACCGATCCCTTGCAGGCAGAGCACGAGGCAGGATCTTCGCGCGAGACCTCGACATGATCACAGGAGCGGCAGTGCCAGGCCGGGATGCGGTGGCCCCACCAGAGCTGGCGTGAGATGCACCAGTCGTGGATGTTGTTCATCCACTCGAAGTAGGTCTTGCTCCACATCTCGGGCACGAAGCGAATACGTCCCTGGCGCACCGCCTGTGTGGCCGGCTTGGCGAGCGGGGCAATGCGGACAAACCACTGCCGGCTGAGAAACGGCTCGACCACGGTCCTGCATCGCTGGCAGCGGCCCAGCGCCAGAGTGTGATCCCGGGTGCCGACCAGCAGGCCGTCTTCTTTCAGGCGCTCAACGATCCGGGTTCGACACTCAGCGCGATCCAGCCCTTCGAACGGACCGGCCTCGGCGGTCATGACGCCCGTCTCGTCCATGACCTTCACGGAGGGTAGCCGGTGGCGCTGGCCCAGCTTGAAGTCGTTTGGATCGTGGGCGGGGGTAACCTTCACGGCACCGGTCCCGAATTCGCGGTCCACCCAGTCGTCTGCGATCACCGGTATCTCACGACCCAGCACGGGAAGGCGTACACGTCGTCCGATCAGGGACTGGTAACGAGGATCTTTGGGGTGCACGGCAACCGCGGTATCTCCCAGCAGCGTTTCCGGCCGGGTTGTGGCCACACGCAGGTCTCCGCTCTTGTCCGCCAGAGGGTAGCGGATCTCGTAGAGTTTTCCGGCAGTTTCCTCGTGCACGACCTCGAGGTCCGACAGCGCGGTGCGGCAGCGGGGACACCAGTTGACGATGTATTCGCCGCGGTAAATCAACCCCTCTTCGTAAAGACGGACAAACGCCTCGCGCACGGCCCGGGACAGGTCCGCATCGAGCGTGAAATGCAGGCGGGACCAGTCGCAAGAGCACCCCAGCTTACGCAGCTGCTCCAGCACCCTTCCCCCATACTCCTCTTTCCATGCCCAGGCGCGCTTCTCGAACTTCTGCCTGCCGATTGCCTGCCGGCTCGAGCCCTCCGATTCGAGGGCACGCTCCACCATGAGCTGGGTGGCGATGCCCGCGTGGTCGGTACCGGGCAGCCACAGGGTGTCCCGGTTCATCATGCGGTGGCGCCGTACGACCACATCCTGCAATGTGTAGATGAGGGCGTGTCCCATGTGCAGGGAGCCCGTGATGTTCGGGGGTGGGATGGCGATGGTGAACGGGTTCTTGCGGGAACGGGGCTTGGCCTCGAACAGACCGAGCTCCATCCAGTGCTCGTACCAGCGGGCTTCGATCGGCTGGGGATCGAAGGTTTTGTTCAGCTCGTCAGGCCTGGGGGTGCGTGTGGAACGTTTCGAGGCGGGATCAGACATCGTCGGCGGTGGGGCGGTCGGAGGGAGCGTGCTGGCGGTTCAGCCGCGCGGTTCGCCGTCGCGCTCGAGCTCGGAGATGCGCTTGCGGATCAGGATCTCTGCCAGGTCCGGGATCACTTCCCAGGCCACCTCGCGCATGACCTGATCGGAAAGCTGCCCGACCACACGTCGCACGATCTCGTCGAGCTGCTCCGGTGTCAGGGTATGAGTGGGTGCTGCGGCTGGGGCTGGCTCGGAGGCCGGACCAGGGTAGAGGGTGCCAGGTTCCTGTTCCTCGGCCGGGCGCGGTCCGGACAGGGCGATGGTTTCCGGCTCACCCGGCATCACGAAGGTCGACTCGTACGAATCGGAGTCACCCGAGGTGGTTTCTGCGGGAGGCAGCGAATCAGCAGAAGCTGGCTCGGCAACGGGTGGTACGGCCTCGACCGGCGGCGCGGGCTCCTCCCCGGCTAGGGAGTCCGCAGGCGGCGGGGGGGGGCCCTCATCGGCCATCATGATCTCATCGCGGTCTTGGGTCTGTGGAGGTTCTGGCGCCGGTTCCCCGGCGGCCGGGAGATCCGGGGGCGGTACGTCAGCGCCCATGGGCGGAGGCACTGGCTCGATCGGTGAAACAGGTTCGGGAGAAGACGCCTCTGCCTCTGTGGTCGTTTCCGGTCCCGCGCTGTGCTGTGCCCCGGCCACCGGACCCGCGGGTGGCGCAGGGGGGGCGGGTTCAGCCACGGGCTGGGGCGCTGGCGCCACTTCCTGCGGAGCCTGCTCAGGTGGTGGTGGTGGCTCCTGCGGAGGAGGCTCTGGCGGCAGTGCCGCATCCTGTGGGGGCGTCTCGGGCGCGGCCGCGCTGGTAGTGGATTCCCCGGCGGCAGGGTTTTTCACATTTGGGATCGTTCTGTCCTGCGCGCTGGCGCTGACCTGGAGCGGAGCCGAGGCGAGCAGCTCTTCGACCTTGGAAATGAGCATCTGAGATTCGAATGGTTTTGTCAGGTAGCCATCAGCGCCCACCTCTTCGGCACGCGCGCGATCAAATGACTCGAATGTCCCGGTGAGAAGCAGGACGGGAATATGGCTCAGCTCGCTGTCCTGCTTGAGCACCTGGCAGACCTCATAGCCGTTCTTCTCAGGCATGATCACGTCGAGCAGCGCAATGTCAGGCTTGAACTCCCGCGCCTTGGTGATCGCCTGATCACCGCTGCCAACGCTGAGGACATCAAAATCACCGTCTGAAAAGGTCAACTCCACCACCTTCTGTATGGTGATGCTGTCGTCTGCCAGTAAGATTCTTTTGCCCATGGTTTGGCTCAGGCCGGGATTTCCAGCAACTCGTAGAGTAACGCGAGATCCAGGCGTTCCGCAATGCCGCTTCGGAGCTTCACCTGCCCACGGCAGGGCGGCTCCACACTGCCTTCCTCTTCCTCCGAAAGTGCTTGATCGGCCTCGGGTTCAGCCACGCGCAGCCCGTTGACCATCTCCCCCCACTCGAGAACCAGAACGTGAGTGCCAACGCGAGAACCCTCCGGCATGATGTCATAGACGGGCACGAGCACTCCTCTTCTCAGAATCAGTCCCACGACCTGTGGGCGGCAACGCGGTACCTTGAGGACGGCAGGACCCTCTAGGATCTCCCGGATCCGGTGCAAGGGCAGGGCCCAGGTTCGATCTCCAACCTCGAAGCGCAGGAACCGCGACTGCACAGCCGGCGCTGCTCCCTAAAGGCGCTGCTCATTGAAAAGTAACTGCAGGCGGCCCTGGTATTCGAAAACGCCGCGGAAGCAGTCAGTCATCTCCTCAAAGACGTACGGGGGAATGGGAAAGACTTCGTTACCGCTGACGCTGATGATCGCACGTGCCTCGTCCACCGACAGCAGATAGCGCCCGGAATCGCCGTCATCCTTCGATTTGACCAGAAGATAGGCGGGCGCCTGTCCCTCTTCCCGGGTCCCCGGTACCTGTTCCAAGTCACGCCGGACGTCCACGAGCCTCAACTGTTCCCCCCGGTACGATGCGCGGTGTTCGTTGAGATCCTCGTGGACCGGCTCACGGCGCGGGTCGATCACCCTGAGCACGCAGCGTTGGTCGATGCCGTAGACGTTTTCATCGACTGCCAGGAGGAGGATGTTCATGTGTGATGCTCACCGTTACCCACTCGGCGATTCAGCGCTAAAACATAGCAAGCGCAGGACGTCGAGTCAAGCAACAGAGCGCACGACTCTACCCTGCCTGCCGCCGCTTACGGGCCAGGGGAACAATTTTTTCGTGCGCGAAATCGACCACTTTCTGGATCGGTGTACCTGGGGTGAAGATCTCCGCCACCCCCTGCTCCAGGAGGCGGGCTCGGTCTTCTTCCGGGATGATACCCCCGCCGAAAAGGACCACGTCGTGGGCGCCCTGCTCGCGAAGCAGCCCCAGCACCTTCGGAAACAGGTAGTTGTGCGCTCCGGAGAGGATGGACAGGGCCACGGCGTCGACGTCCTCCTGGACAGCGGTGCTGACCACCATCTCCGGAGTCTGATGCAACCCAGTGTAGATGATCTCGAAGCCGGCATCCCTGAGAGCGCGGGCGACAATCTTGGCCCCCCTATCGTGACCGTCGAGGCCTACTTTTCCAACCAGGATGCGGGCGTGGGGGTGTGGTTTCATCGATCGTGTTTCCTCAGAACACGGGATTTTCCTGATAGGAGCCGAAAACCTCCCTTAGTGTGCCACACACCTCCCAGAGAGTCACTTGGGCTTCCACCGCCTCGACGAAGGTGGGCATGAGGTTCTCTGTCCCCCGAGCGGTCCGTCGCACGCGATCGAGCGCCCGGGTGACCTCCCGTTGGGAGCGCTGGCTCTTGATCTTCTCGAGGCGCTTGAGCTGATCATTCTCCACCTCCGGGTCGATGCTCAGGGTTGGGATGGGCGTGTCATCTGATTGCTGGTAACGGTTCACTCCGACGATGATGCGTTCCCCGGAGTCGACCTCACGCTGGTAGGTGTAGGAAGCCTCGGCGATCTCGCGCTGGGGGAACCCTCTCTCGATTGCTGCGACGATCCCACCCATGTCGTCGATCGTGTGGATCAGACGGGAGGCTTCTTTTTCCATACGGTGGGTCAAATCTTCGACAAAGTACGAGCCGCCGAGGGGATCGACCACCTGGCTCACCCCGCTCTCATGTACGATGACCTGCTGTGTGCGCACAGCCAGAGTGGCGGCTTCCTCCGTGGGCAGGGCATAAGTCTCGTCGAGGGAGTTGGTGTGAAGCGACTGCGTGCCTCCGAACACCGCCGCCAGGGCCTGCAGTGTGGTACGGGCGACGTTGACGTACGGCTGCTGGGCGGTCAGAGAGCATCCGGCGGTTTGCACATGCGCGCGCAGCATCCAGGAGCGTGGATCGCGAGCGCCAAAACGCTCGCGCATGATGACCGCCCACAGGCGCCGCGCCGCACGCAACTTGGCGACCTCTTCGAAGAAATCGTTGTGCGAGTTGAAAAAGAAGGAGAACCGGGGCGTAAACTCATCGACCTGCAGGCCCGCTTCGAGGCACGACTGTACGTAACCGATCCCGTCCGCCAGCGTGAAGGCGAGTTCCTGCACTGCCGTGGAGCCGGCCTCCCGGATGTGGTAACCGCTGATGCTGATGGTGTTCCACTTTGGGACCTCCCGGCAGCAAAAGGCCACCAGATCCGTAATCAGCCGCAGCGATGGCCGGGGCGGGAACAGCCACTCTTTCTGGGCGATGTACTCCTTCAGAATGTCGTTTTGCAGGGTGCCCCGGAGTGTGCTCCAGGCGGCGCCCTGGCGGCGCGCCGTTGCCAAGTACATGGCGAAGATGACGGGCGCTGGAGCATTGATGGTCATGGAAGTAGAGATCTTCTCAAGCGGGATGTCGCGAAACAGCGTCTCCAGGTCATCGAGCGTGTCGATGGCCACACCTTCACGGCCCACCTCGCCGCGCGAGAGCGGATCGTCGCTGTCCCTGCCCATGAGGGTCGGGAGGTCGAAGGCGGTGCTCAGGCCGTGCTGTCCCTGCTCCAGCAGGAAGCGCAGCCGGCGATTCGTGTCGACCGCGCTCCCGAAACCGGAAAACTGGCGAATCGTCCAGGGTTTGCCACGGTACATGGTGCGGTGAATCCCCCGAGTGAAGGGATATTCACCCGAATTGCCGATCTCCCTGGGCGGATTGGATCCGGCCAGATCCGATTCTGTGTACACCTCCTTGAGAGGTAGTCCGGATTGTGTGCGGTAACGCTGCTTCGCGGTGGCCGGCTCCGGAGGGGACGAGTTCTTGCGTGTGCTCATGCCAGGGGCCCCGGGGAGATGGGTGTGGAATGCACACGGGATCCCAGAAGACGGCGGGCGATGACCAGGCGCTGGATTTCCGAGGTGCCCTCGTAGATCGTGGTGACCCGGGCGTCGCGGTAGAGACGCTCCACCGGGCTGTCCGCGGAGTAGCCCGCAGCCCCATGGATCTGCACGGCGCGGGCGGCCACCCGGTTGGCGGCTTCCGAGGCCCAGAGCTTTGCCATCGAGGCCTGGCAACCGAACTCTGCTCCTGTGGCCCTGAGGCTGGCGGCATGGTGAGTCAGCAGGCGGGCGGCGTCAATGTCAGTGGCCATGTCGGCGATTTGAGCCTTCACGGCGCCGAATTCGGCGATCGGGTGGCCAAAGGCGCGCCGACCTCGCGCATACGCTGTCGCTTCCTCGAACGCAGCCTGGGCGATGCCCACGCACTGCGCGGCAACTCCGATCCGGGCCGCGTCCAGGGTCTCAAGAGCAATGGCCATGCCCCGCCCCTCCTCGCCGAGACGGTCGCTCGAGGGGATTTCGCAATCGTCCAGATAGACCGGCGCCGTGGAGGAGGCACGCAGACCCATCTTGCGCTCAGGCGGGCCTGCGGGTTGGCCCGGGTTCCCCGATCGAACCAGGAAGGCCGTGATGCCACGGCTGCCCAGGGCCGGATCGAGCGTAGCGAAGATGATGAACAATCCGGCCCAGCCAGCGTTCGTGGCCCAGGCCTTGGAGCCCTGGAGCCGGTAGCCCTCAGCGGTACGCGTTGCCCTGGTGCGAAGGGCGGCCGCATCCGAGCCGGCGTGCGCTTCAGTCAGGCAGAACGCTCCCAGGAGTTCTCCGCGTGCCATGGATGGAAGAAGACTCTGCTTCTGCTCGTCCGATCCATGAGCGGCTATGGGTGCCGCCACCACGGAATTGCTGACGCTCACCGTGATCGAGGTTGCCGCACAGGCGCGGGCGAGCTCCTCGATGGCCAGACAGTAGCTGAGCGGATCGAGCGCCGAGCCCCCGAAGCGCTCCGGCACCAGCATGCCGAAAAGTCCCATCTCAGCGAGGTGTCGGCGCACGTCGGCCGGCACTTCACCGGCAGCTTCGAACGCGGCCGCACGGGGGCGCAGCACCTTGTCCGCTAGCTCACGGATGCTGTCGCGCACGCCCTTCTGATCGGCCGTGAGGCGGAAGTCCATGGCGCCGGAAGCGGTACCGATTGGCGTGCTCGGTGAAGGGGCGCTCACGAGGCTCCGTCCTTCAGGACGTGCTCGGCGATTACCAGGCGCTGGATCTCTGAAGTGCCCTCGTAGATTTCAGTCACTTTGGCGTCGCGGAAGTAGCGCTCCATCGGGTAATCGGAAACATAGCCGTACCCTCCAAGGATCTGCACTCCCTTAGTGGCGGCGCGCATGGCCGTCTCGGAGGCGAAAAGCTTCGCCACTGAGGCTTCATAGCTGTAGCGCTGCTGTGACTCCTCGGCGCGCGCCGCACGGTAGGTCAGAAGGCGTGCCGCCTCGGTCTCGGTTGCAATATCCGCCAGCATCCACTGGATGGCCTGAAACTCGCTGATCGGTTTGCCGAACTGGACCCGCTGCTGGCTGTAACGTATCCCCTCGTCGAGGACCGCCTGGGCGATACCCACCGCCTGAGCGGCGATACCAACGCGGCCGCCGTCCAGCGTGCTCAGGGCTATCTTCAGACCCTCCCCTTCCGCACCCAGAAGGTTGGCGGCCGGCACCTGGCAGCGATCCAGAACGATCTCGCGGGAACCGGAGGCGGTGATGCCGAGCTTCCGTTCCTCGCGCCCTCTGCGGAACCCGGGGAATCCGCTCTCCACGATGAAGGCCGATATCCCCTTGTGCTTCTTGGATAGATCGGTGCTGGCAAAAACTAGCGCCACATCGGCCGCGGTGCCGTTGGTGACGAAAACCTTGTTGCCGCTCAAAAGGTAATCGCGTCCCTTCTTCTCCGCCCGTGTACGCAGGGCGGCGGCGTCGGATCCTGCGTTGGGTTCGGTCAGGGCGAAGCAGCCCAGCATTTCACCGGCGGCGAGGGGCTTGAGGTATTTCTCTTTCTGCTCCTTGCTCCCATACGCCAGGAGCGGCGCGCACACGAGTGAGTTGTTGACGGAAACAATAACCCCTGTGGTCGCGCACGCCCGGGATAGCTCTTCGATCACGATGGTGTACGAGAGGGCGTCCATGCCGCTGCCGCCATGCTCCTGGGGAACCATGATTCCCATGAGGCTCATGTCGGCGCAGCGGCGGACGTTTTCGACCGGAAAGCGGCGCTCACGGTCGATCTCCGCCGCATGGGGCCGGATCTCCTTGTCGACGAAAGTGCGGAGCGTCTGTTGCAGGAGCTTTTGTTCTTCGCTGAGGAGGAGGTTCACGGTCGTTCAGGGCTCGATGACGCCGAAGTCTCCATCGGTCCGGAGATAAACGACGTTGAGCTGTTTGGAGCGGGCGTTGCGGAACACAAAAAAATCATTAACCGAGTCCTGCATCTGCAGGATAGCATCCTCCAGGGACATCGGTTTGAGATCGGGAACCTCCGTGTGCACGACGCGGGAGCGGTTCACCTGTCGTCCGCGGTTCGCGGCACGAGGTTCCGGTGCAGCCTGTGAGCTCCTGCGGGACGCCGAGGTGCGATGCTTGCGCCTGGTGCGCTTTTCCTTGCGCTTGCGAGCCTGCTGCTCGAGCTTCCCGAACACGTTCGTGAGGCTCTGGTACATATCGTCTGTCTCGTGGGCACCGCTCAGCGAGAACCGGCGCGTGTGGATGTTGATCTCCGCCTGATGGCGATACTTTTCTATATGCAGAATGACATGGACTTTAATAATGATCGGTAGGAGTTTCTGCAGTTTCTCGAGGCGCTCACGAGTGAACTCTTCGAGCGCAGGGGTGATCTCCAGATGACGGCCAGTGAAATGCACTTGCATGGTGTGGAGTTCTCCAGAGACTCCGATCCACGGGGGCGGGTGGCGTGTCAGAAACGAGACAGTTGACGCCGGCGATCGGTTGAAGAAGGGATTCGTAGCTCTTCACGATATTTGGCAACGGTGCGTCTGGCGATTCGCAGGCCGTCCACTCCGAGCTTCTTGGCGATGGCCGAATCGCTCAACGGGTGCTGTGGATCTTCGGCTCCCACCATGTCTTTAATCTTTTGCTTGACGGTCAGGGAAGATACGTCGTCCCCTCCCGTGGATTGCAGGCCGCTGTGGAAGAAAAACCTCATCTCGAATACGCCGCGTGGTGTGTGCATGTACTTATTGTTCACCACACGGCTGATGGTCGACTCGTGCATCTGGATGTCATCGGCGACATTGCGCAGGACCAGAGGGCGCATTTTCTCGATGCCGAAATCCAGAAATCCCCGTTGATGGCGAACGATGCTGCGCGCCACCTTGTAAATCGTGCGCTGCCGCTCCTCGAGGCTCTTGATGAGCCGGAAGGCGGAGCGGAACTTGTCGCGCACGAACTCGAGTGCTTCCTTGCCGATGTTGCCCTGTCGTCCCTCGAGCATGCGCCGGTAGACGGGGCTGATGCGCAGTCGGGGAAGCCCCTCCTCATTGAGCACGATGGTATATTCGCCCCGGTCGACCTTTAGGACGTAGACATCGGGAACGACGTAGTTCGGAGTTTGGCTGTTATATTTCTGGCCCGGCTTGGGATCGAGCCGTCGGATGATGTCGACGTGGTGGCGTGCCTGTTCGACCGAACAGCTCAGGCGGCGGGCAATTTCGTCAAACTTGTACACCTGCACCAGATCGAGATGCTCGCGCACAATGGTTTCGGCATGGGTTTCTTCGCAGTCGAGATGCTGCAGCTGCAGCAGCAGGCACTCGCGCAGGTTGCGAGCTCCGACTCCTGCGGGGTCGAGCTCCTGGATCACGCTCAGGGCCTTCTCGAACTCCTCGGCGGTGTAATCCCCCATGCCCTGGATCTCTTCGCTTGTAGCCACGAGGTAGCCGTCCTCATCGATGTTGCCGATGATGGCGCGGCCGACTTCGCGCAGCCGTTCGGAATTGGGAGATAAATTGAGCTGCCACATGAGGTGATCGGAGAGTCCCTGCGGTTTGGTGAGGGTATTTTCGTACGATGGGAGGTCATCGATGACATGCCGCGTGGGTGTGGGGACCCAGCTGGCATCCAGGTAGTCCTTGAACGCCCCGTAGTCAAACTCCTCCTCGCGCTGGCGCTCTTCCTCCTGGTACTGCTCGCGCTCCTCTCGATCTTCGCGCTCCAGGGGCGTTTCTTCGGCGGTTTCCGAGGAAGGGGTTTCGAGGTTGGTCTCTTCGAGGGCCGGGTTGTCCTGCAGTTCCTGGGCGACTTCGGTCAGCAACTCGAGCTTTGACATCTGCAGCAGCTTGATCGCCTGCTGCAGCGCCGGCGTCATGATCAAGCGCTGTGACAGCCGTAAGGTTAGCTTTTGCTCGAGTGCCATTGATGGATTCCGCGGGCTCTAGGTCAGGTCAGGCGGAAGTCCTCTCCTAGATACACCTCCCGTACATTGGAGTCAGCCGCCAGTTCCTCCGGAGTGCCAGTCTTAATTATGACGCCATTGGCAATAATATAAGCGCGGTCCGTTATTTGCAAGGTTTCACGCACGTTATGGTCGGTGATGAGGATCCCGATACCTCGCTCCCGCAGGTGTCCTATGAGGCGTTGCACGTCCGAACGCGCTTTTGGATCCAGGCCCGTGAAGGGTTCGTCCAGAAGCATGAACGACGGAGATAGAACGAGGGCGCGGGCGATTTCAGTCCGCCGCCGCTCGCCTCCCGACAGAGCCTGTCCGAGTTGCAGGGCCAGGTGATCGATTCGGAATTCCTCGAGCAGGGCGCGGGAGCGGGTGGTCAGTTCCTCTTTGGGGATGTCGAGCGTTTCAAGAACTGCAAGAAGATTCTGCTCGACCGTCAGCCGGCGGAAGATTGAGGGCTCCTGCGGAAGGTAGGAGATCCCCTTTCTCGCCCTCCGATACATTGGCTGCTGGGTGATGTCATCGCCGTTCAGAAAAATTTGACCGCGGTCGGGATCGGTTAACCCGAGAACGCAGTGGAATGTGGTGGTTTTTCCAGCCCCGTTCGGGCCGAGCAGACCGACGACTTCACCGGCCCCGATCTCCACGGATAGGTCGCGCAGAACCTGACGCGATCCGTAAGTTTTTGTCAGACCGAGAGCTCGAAGACTTCCCCGGTGCTCAGGGAGAATCTTCGAGGACGATCCACGATCGACCGCGGGTTCCTGATTTAACTGTGATCCTTCCACTTGATCCGCCGAAGCTCAGTTCCTGGCCGTTCAAGGCTTCACTGCCATCCCGTCGGCGAGCTCGAGCGCTCCCGCCCGGTGTCCACAGCCGCAGATACCGTTCCGCGGGCCGGTACTCGGCCCGCTGAGCCTCTCCCAGCACGTCCGCGTAGACAGTGTGCACGTCGCCTCGTGCCAGCACGCGATCAATGCCCGACCCCTGATCAGCGAGATAGACATCCAGCTCGGCCGCCTCCAGGTAGCTCGTATCATGGATCAGTTCAACCCCACCGCGATACTCGGCCAGGCGCCCCCCTTCGGTGTAGCGCAAGCGTGCAGCGCGAACCCATACGAGATGGGTGCCTCCCCCCTCGGTGGTGTCGGAGCTCGAGACACCACGCGTGGTGACATTTCCCAGCGCCTGCAGGCTGCGTTCTGCCTCATTCACGTCGAGGCGATCGGATTCAATGAGGTTGGATCCCTGCCAGGCCCGGACCTGTTCCTCGAAGCGCCAGTTCCATGTCTCCGGGTCGACTTGGAACCTGCGGGCGCTCACCCAGAATTCACCCTCTGCGCCCAGCGGCGACCAGGAGGATTCCCGCGCCGAGGTGCTGCGTCGTGCCTGCACGCCTCCTTCTCCGTGCCAGTGCCCCTCGCCTCGGGGCAGCCTCAGTCGGAAGCCGGCGAGCAACCGTCCGCCACGATCGATCATAGCAAGGCTGTCAGGCCCGCCCCGCAGCTCGATCCACTCGTCATTGACATCGGCCTCGTCGCCCCGTCCCACCAGGTCGGGTTGCTCGAGCTGCCAGCCGCCCTCGAGATGGGCTTCCTCGATACGGTTGGCATCTTCGCTCCAGCGTGCCGTGAGAGTTTCGGACCGCAGCTCGCCGCTACCGTCCGGCCCACGCCAGCGCAGCTGGACCCCGTTCGATGCTGTCAGGGCCTTGGGCAGTGTGCGCCCCGGTTTTGCACCGGGCCGAAACGAGAGCTCCAGCCTTCCGGCATCGAGGATTCGCTCCGAGTCGCTGCCGTCCATCGGCCGCATCACCAGGGAACCCCTCTCGGGCGCCGTGGCCTGCCGGAGGCGCCGGCGTTCCGGGTCGAACAGTAGGTCCACGACCTCGCCCTCCATCGCCACATTGGATCCGGACGGGAATCCCATGGCCAGCGGATCGGGCCCGTTGCCTTCCGCCGGGGCCACCTGGAGCGAAAGCCGGGCGTTCCCTTCGGCGCGCGCCTTGAGGGGGCGGCGGTCCGATTCCCGAAGATCAACGCGCAGGCGATCGGACTCCAGGCGGCGCCTGGGCTCGCTGGCGCGCACGCCCTGCTCGCACTCCAGGCGAGGCGGCGAGAGCCAGTAATCCAGACGTCCGCATTCGAGGGTCCCTTCACGGGACCGGCGGCCGCCTTTCTGGTAATGAAGGCGTACCTCCGAGAGCAGACTCAGGCGCTCCTCTGAAGGGGAGATTTCGAGGCCAATCGATTCTCCCGTCAGGTTGCGCCCCCGGATGACGATCGGGTCGTCGCTTACTGCCAGGCCGTCGGCGGCGCTAAACACGAGGTGCTCAAAGTGTGCCTCCACCCGATCCGGCAGGCCGGCGACAATGCTGCCCTCAAGGGTGAAATCACCGGTCGAAGGTGTGTAGCGGCCGTGCTCGGCGCGGATTACCAGTCCCGGGATGGGGCCCTGGGGAACTTCCAGGGTTACAACCTCGAGGTCGGTGTAGGAAGTGCCGAAGGTAGAGCTGCGCCTGGCATGCAGGCGGAACAGGTCACGCCCTTCTCGGCTGAGGGCAAGTTCAAAATCAGTTGTCTCGTTGGTGGGTGACACCGGGCCCTCTGCCTGTGGGTTCGCCTCAGGAGAATCGGTCTCCGCCCCGGACTGAGCCGGGGTGGTGCCGGGGGCGAGCATCCATACCAGAAGCCATGCCGTCAGGCACAGGCCCGGAGGCGATGGGGTCGAAGCTGTCAGAAGTGGCTCAAAAATGGTAGCCGGCCTGCTTGGCCGTCTTACGGTAGTCCTGGCCCTGAACCAGGACCACCTTACACATCTCGAAGAGGCGGGAGCGTAGGCGTGTGCCGATACGTTCCTCCAGGGTGTCCTGTCCGGGTCTAGGCTCATCATACACATCGAGAAAGTTGGACGTGAACACAGTGGCGCGCTTCTCGTTATAGCGCTGATTGATGATGTGGGCCAGCGTCTCCTCCACCCACGCAGAAGGCTTGCGAGCCCCCAGGTCATCCAGCACTAGGAATTCAGCTTCCAGCACGGGCTGCAGGATGGCCATCTCGGAGGCCTGCGAGACCGGATTGTAAGAGTTCTGTATCTCCTTCAGAAGGTCCCGAAAATCGTAGAACAGGCCGGGCACGCTCTTTTCGTGGGCCAATGTCTTGAGGATGGCCACCGCCAGATGGGTCTTGCCCACTCCGCAGGGGCCGAGGAAAAGCAGCCCCGCCTCGTGAACCGGGTAGGAATCCACGTAGGCACGAGCCGCGTCCTTGGCGGCCCGCTGCAGCGGATGCATGTCGTCGTAGTTGTCCAGCAGGCACTGCTCGTAGCGCCGGGGAATGCGGCTCAGCCGCACGAGAAGCTCGCCGCGCTCGGCCCGGTAACAGCCGCACCGGCGGGCGTAGGAGCGTTCCTCCTTCTCGATCGTGACGTACCCCGTGCCGTTGCAGGCCGTGCATGCCTCGTTCATGGTCTCAGTTAAAGAGGGTCGCCTGAGCGGCCCGGGTCTCAGTTCAGGTAACCTCGCAACTGCTGGCATTTCTGCGAGCGGTTCAGCTTCTCCAGCGCCTGCGCTTCAATCTGGCGGATTCTCTCACGGGAGAGGTTGAGCATTTCGCCGATTTCCTTCAGCGTCTTGGGCTCCTCCTCGCCCAGGCCGAACCTCAGCTTGATGACAAGTTCTTCCTTCGGGTCCAGCTCGTCCATTGCCGATCGGAGTTGCTTCTTCAGGCTGGTCTTGAAGAGCGCCGTGTCGGCGGGCGGAATGGTGTCCTGCTCGAGCTTGTCGCTGAGATAGAACTCGTGCTCCTCGTCGATGACGGTACTCAGGGACACGTTCTCGTCCGAAACTTGGAGCAATGCATTGACTTCCGTAACCGGAATGTCCAGTTTGCGGGCGATCTCATCGGGGGTCGGATGACGCTCGAACTGATACGTCAGGGTCGAGATCGTCTTACCGATGCGGTAAAGAAGGTTGGCCTGCTTCTGCGGTAGCCGGAAGGCGCCGCTGTGATCGGAGAGCGCGTGGATGATCGACTGGCGCACCCACCAGACGGCGTAGGTAATGAACTTGACGTTCTTGCCGGGATCGAAACGCTTGGCGGCCTCGATCAGGCCCACGTTTCCTTCATTGATCAGATCCAGGAAGGACAAGCCGCAGCCGCGGTACTTCTTGGCGAACGAGACGACAAAACGCAAATTCGCCTCGACCAGCTTCTTGAGCGCGGCTTTATTGCCCCTGTGAATTTTTGCTCCCAAGATCTTCTCCTCATCAGGAGTGATCCTGGGCAGTTTCGAGATTTCTTGAAGGTATTTCTTTAGAGTTTCTGAGCCTGTGCTGCGCTGGCGGCTTCGCTCTTGCTCCATTCGCTTCGATTCCCTCCGCCCTCCTCCCAGCGGGCGTAATTATAGTGTCCGCACCCTGGATGCGCAATGAGCGTTTTATAGAGAGTTCAATCGCCGGAGGTGAGAGAAACGTTGATCTGGCGCGGGCGTGCGTCCGGGAGCTTGGGAAGGCGGACCGTGAGCACACCCCGTTCGTACTGGGCAGCAACGCTGTCCACGCTGACGGTAGCCGGCAGGGAGAACCGCCGCACGAAGGAGCCGTAGGAGCGTTCCACACGCTGGAAGGCCTCTTCCTTCAGGCCTTTCTCCGGAGGGCGCTCACCCTCAATGATCAGGGTGTTGTCAGCCACCCGCACGCCGATTGATTCCCGCGGAACTCCGGGAATCTCGATGTTGACCACGACCTGGTCGTCAGTTTCGTACACATCGGCTCGTGGTGTCCAGGCTACGCCGCCACCCTCGGAGCCGATTTCGGTGCGGCCCATGGCCGATTCGAAGAGTCGGTTCATGCGTTCCTTGATGATGGCCAGTTCCCGGTAGGGATCCAGCTTCGCGCCCGGCATCGGCATCCTCCCTCTGTTGGCTCAGCTCTTCGATTCGTCTTCCGAGACGTACTCGGCGTCGATCACGTCACCCGGCTTCCCGGATTCCGATCCACCCGGCTCTGCGGCGGGCTGCTCGTCGGCCGCGGCGGCGCTGGTGCTGGACTCCTGCGTAGACTGTGTCTTCTGGTACAGTGTCTCAGCAATCTTATGAGAAGCGCGGGTCACCTCTTCGACACCGCGGTTGATCTCTTCAGCCGATCCCTTCTCCAGGATCTTCTTTAGAGATTCCACGGCTGTTTCAATTGCCTGGCGATCGGTGTCCCCTATCTTCTCCTTGTTCTCGCGCAGCAGCTTCTCGGTGGCGTAGACCAGGCTGTCCGCACGGTTGCGGGCCTCGGCCTCTTCACGCCGCTTGTGATCCTCATCGGCGTGCGCCTCCGCCTCCGACATCATCTTGTCAATCTCTTCCTTGGTCAGTCCACTGGAAGACTCGATGCGGATCTTCTGCTCCTTACTCGTGGCCAGGTCCTTTGCGGAAACGTGCACGATACCGTTGGCATCGATGTCGAAGGTGACCTCGATCTGGGGCACGCCCCGAAGTGCCGTCGGTATCCCGTCCAGGTTGAACTCGCCGAGCTTGCGGTTCTCACGGGCCATCTCGCGCTCGCCCTGGAAGACCAGCACGCTGACGCTATTCTGGTTGTCGGCGGCCGTGGAGAACGTCTCACTGCGCTTCGTCGGAATCGTGGTGTTGCGGTCGATGAGCTTGGTGAACACTCCCCCCAGGGTTTCGATACCCAGGCTCAGGGGTGTCACGTCCAGAAGAAGCACGTCCTTGACGTCACCGCCGAGCACGCCGGCCTGGATGGCCGCTCCCACCGCCACGACCTCATCCGGGTTGACCTCCTTGTTGAGCTCGTGCTTCTTGAAGAAACCCTTGACGAGCTCCTGAACCTTGGGGATGCGGGTGGAGCCCCCGACCACCACGACCTCGTTGATGTCCTCGGGCTTGAGCCCGGCATCCTTGAGCGCCTGCTCGCAGGGTGGTAGGGAGCGCTGGAGCAGGTCCAGGGTCAGCTCCTCGAACTTGGCGCGGGACAACTTCTCGAGAAGGTGCTTGGGCCCCGCCTGGTTGGCGGTGATGAAGGGCAGGTTGATTTCGCTCTCAACCACGGTCGACAGCTCGCACTTGGCTTTCTCCGACGCCTCCTTGAGGCGCTGCAGGGCCATCTTGTCCTTCGAGAGGTCAATCCCTTCCTTCTTCTTGAACTCCGAGACCAGCCAATTAATGATGCGCTGATCGATGTTGTCGCCGCCCAGGTGGGTGTCGCCATTGGTGGCCTTCACTTCCACGACACCGTCGCCGACCTCGAGGATCGAGATGTCGAAGGTGCCGCCGCCGAAGTCATAGACGGCGATGGTCTCGCTTTTCTTCTTGTCGAGCCCGTAGGCAAGCGCGGCCGCCGTGGGCTCGTTGACAATGCGCAGGACCTCCAGGCCGGCGATCTGTCCGGCATCCTTGGTTGCCTGCCGCTGGGCGTCGTTGAAGTAAGCCGGCACCGTGATCACGGCCTGGGCCACTTTCTCGCCCAGGTACTCCTCCGCGGCTTGCCTCATCGTCTGCAGGATGAAGGCGGAGATCTCGGGTGCGGAATGCAGCTTGTCCCGGACCTCGACGCGCAGGTCGTTGTGGGGACCGGGCACGACCTTAAAGGGCACGAGCTTCATCTCCTCGGTGACCTCCGAGGTTGTCCGTCCCATGAATCGCTTGATTGAAAATATGGTGTTCTCGGGGTTGGTAATTGCCTGGCGCTTGGCCACCTGGCCCACCAGCCGCTCGTTCTTGTCGGTGAACGCCACCACGGACGGGGTGGTGCGGTTTCCCTCGGGGTTAGTGATGACCGTGGGCTTGCCCCCCTCCATCACCGCCACGACCGAGTTTGTGGTTCCCAGGTCGATTCCGATAATCTTGCTCATTGGGCGCTATCCTCCGCTCCTTTAATCAGTTGCGCCCTACTATAAGAGGCCCCATGTGGCCTGTCAAGGAAGCCAGCCGGATTCGGAAAATTCATAAAATAGCAATGTTTATAGTGGTTTATGATGGATTCGAGGGTTACTGGAGAAGGATCGTCTCCGAGTCGGATGAGACCGGTTGTGCGCTCCGAACCGCGCCGTCTCGCACGACACCAGCGGTAGGAAAGGTCTCCAGCAGCCGGAGTTCAGGGTCGAGGCCGTCCCCGAACCGATCATAGGCGGCCAGGATATACCCTCCGTCCATCTGCAGGTAATGGAACTGTCTCCCCCACGGATCTACCAGATCCCCCGGGCGAATAAGGCTCCGCTCGAGGAGCGCATCTAGGCTTCTGGGGGAGGAGCCGAACGCCAGGTAATAGACTTTGATGGCGAACCCCAGGCGTTCGAGCTGGCTGTGGCCGATGCTCACCTGGATCCGAGCCCGGGACTCTGCCTCCTGGCCCGTGAGAGGCCACAGAGGACGCATCGTATGCACCTGGTGGACCACCATCCCGAGGCTGGCAGCGGCCAGCAGCACGGCGGCCACGCGCACCAGGAACTCGCGCCCCCGACCAGCCTGGCGCGTTGCCTTCGTGGCCGCGGCAGGCGTGCTGATTGCCTCGGTGATCAGGTTGCGGTTCAGGAGCTCGAAGAGAACTCTGTAGACATCGAACTCTCCCATGCGGCTGCGGTCGACAATTTCCTGAACGTTCAGGCGGCCATCCACGAGCTTGTAAATGCACCCTTCCTCGCGGCTGAGGCGGATCGCCATCTCAGGGTCGGCAGCGGATGAGGTTTTCTCCTCCTCTCCTTCTCCCAAGTGGAAATCCATGTCCTCGTCAATCAGAGACAGGGCCTCGTCGACTTCCACCTCCTGATCGACATCGGCCTTGCGAAACACCATGTCAGCCGAGCGGATCTTCTTCTCGATCATCGGCCACTCGTCGACCATCCGCACACCTTCCATCAGGATATTCTCGGCACTGATGGGAGTGAAGTTCTCGCGGTCGTAATCGACCTTCTCTTCCTGGTTGAAGTGGTATTCGCCGTCATTCCAGCGGAAGAGGCGGTAGATGATCTGGGTGACCTGGAGCTGCAGCGCGTGGCGCAGGTTCTGGGTGCTGATGTACCTGTTGTCGATCAGCACGTGTCCCAGACGTTTCAAGGTGTCGCGCTGGGTCTTCAGCGCCGACTCCAGCTGGGAGTCGGTGATATGACCGGCTTTTACGAGCACGGTGCCGAGCTGATCCTCGAGACGCTTTCGTAGGGAGTCGGCAGAGACCACGTTGCCCTCGACAAATGAGACGGTCACCATCTCGGCCCCGCTCTTGAGGGTCAGCACGCCGGTCTTACGCTGGATGCCAATGAGCTGGAGTATGTCGGGGAGGCTGAAATCCCTGAGAGTTCCTTCTAATGCCATTGCTCAGCTCCGGGCCAACGGCGGAATGAGGTTGACGCTTAACCACACAAAAACCCCGCCTGCGATGCACAGCAGGCCAGCAGGACTTGAAGCGTTGGCGTACGCCAGGTCGGATAAGCGAAGCAGCTGGTCGTGAGCCACCCAGGCGATGAGACAGAAGCTCCACAGAAGCATGGCGACAAACCCCAGCAGGCTGCGATCGCCCCATGCATGGCCGAGCCCCGGCGTCAGCATGGACAGCAGGCGGCTGAGACGCCGCCGGCGGTTCTCGAAGCAGCGCACCTCCTCGAGCTTTGCCTTCTTGGTGCTGGGCGCTAGCCCGGTGCGCTTGGCAAACAGGTGCACGCACTGCGTGCAGAAATCGGAAAACTGCGTGCCGCTGCGGCATCTCGAGCAGAAGGGCTTGCCGCACTTGTAGCATCGGCGTGCTTTTCGCTTGCGGCGGTAGAACATCAGACCGTAGGCGGCCAGCAGGGCCGCGCCCCCAGCCAGGGCGTAAGGGCTACGCAGCGCTGTGCCCGGGGAGGCCGTGTCCTCGGGCTTGCGACTGCTTGCGACGACGCTCTCCCACACGCTGTCCAGGTCGAGCTGGGCGTCCACGACACTGGTGGGAAGCTCGGCCGTGCTCAGCACGCCCAGCCCCTCGGGATCCAGATGGCGAGCGGTTTCCAGGTTCTGTTCGGCCTCCTCGACGTTGAACTGCTGGTACTGGGCCACATGCAGGTTGAAGTACCCCAGGGAGAAATCGGGCCTTAGATCGACGGCCTTCTGGTACTCCTGCTGGGCGACGGCAAAGTTCTGGGTCAGGAAGTAAAGGTTGCCGAGGTTGTTGATTGCCTGGTGGAACTGGGGGTCAATGGCGACGGCGCGGTTGTATCGCACGAGCGCCTCGTTGAAGTAGCCGCCGTTCTTGTAAAGGGCGCCAAGCAGGAAATGCGTCATGGCGTTGTCGGGATCGCGTTCGGCCGACTCTTTCAGAAAGCGGATCTTCTCCGGGTCGTAGCCGCCACGCATCGCCGAGACCAGCGTGCGCACCTCGGGGTTCACGCTCGTTTCAAAGATCCGGGCCACCGATTGGAACGCTACCGGAAGCGCCAGGGCCCACAGCAGCACCACGGTGACCAGGGCACGCTCCGAGGATCGCACGTAGGGAAAGATGGCGACAGTCCAGATTAGAAGGACCCAGACCCAGCCCAGGCCGACCAGAAGCGGAACGAGGAACACAACCCAGGCCAGGAGCTCTGCCGTCGATTCGCCCATGCGACGGGCAAACCTCTCCACTAGATCATGGCGGAGAAGCGCCTGGTATTTGCAGACCAGTGCCAGGAGCAGCACGACTCCGGCGAGGCTCGCGGCGGCCAGGCCGATGAGCATGAGGTTGCCCATCAGGGCATAGGCGGAGGAGAAGTTCCCCAGGCTGACCTTGATCCCCTCCAGGGTTTCGCGGAAAGTGGCCGCCCACCCCATGCGCAGGTTGTGGAGGCTTCGAGCCTGCCCGTAATAGACGTGTGGCAGCTTGGGACTAAACTCCTTGGCGAGGCGGAAAGAAGCGTGGGCGGCACCAAACCGGGAGGCCTCCAGATGCTGGTACCCCTCATAAGAGAAAGCCCCGGCGATCGAATCGAGGCGGGTGATCCCTTCCTGGCGGCGGAACTCCTGCATGGCGTGCAACTTCTCCGCCGCACGCTCGACCTGCTCGATCTCGAGGTAGGCTTTACGAGCAAACCACAGCGCCTGGATGCGGAGCTCAGAATTCTCCAGGGCGGGGGTCCGCGGAGCGGCAGCGCTCTGCTGCCTGCGGGTGGGCTTGCGTTCGGTTGATTGACTCCTGACGGGAGCTTCATCGTCCAGAAGGATAATTTCGGACTCGCCCGCGGATGTCTGCCCCAGCACCCACGATAGTGAAACGGGCAGACAAACCAATGCCGCCACGATCACGCGCCCTGCCCAGGGGCGCAGCAATTCACTGCGCTGGTTCATGACTTCATCTTCTGCGCGAACTTCATCTGCAGCTCGTAAATCACCCGGCGGACGAGCTCTTCCTCATCGGGTGTCAGATTCCCTTTTGTCTTCTCGCGTAGGGCCATCAGCATGTCGACAAGGCCTCGCGCTGCCTCCATCTGTGGCTCCACCTGCTTCCCCTGGGGATCCGGCTCTTCCCCCATGAGCATCAGTGCCTGCCGCGTCAGGGACAGCACCAGGGTCTCGAACTCGATCGAAGCCCGGGCCTGAGGACCTTGCGCGGGAGTGCCGGATGGCGTCCCGCCAGCGGCATCCTTCTGCCGGCCGTTCTCCTCTTGCGGTGCATCGGAACCCCGACGTTCACCCTGAGAGGTGAAGTGCCGCCGGTCGGTCACCTTCATCTTTGGCTTGTCAGGATTCTTCATGCGGATCCCTCCTGGGGCCTCGGCGAGCGACGCGCACGTGCACGCGCTCAAAGTTAAGTTCGTGGGCCTGAAAATTCAACTGACAGCGTGGGTTGCGGGCCGGGACCGGGTTTCCCTAGAATGGCTCATTCTCACACTCGTCCGGCAGTAGCTTCCCAGCGGGCGATCTGCCGGGCCAGGGCGGCCTGCCCCGGACCGTACGAGGACTGTTATACACCAATGAGTGCATGGCAAAAGCTCGTCGACATCACCCGCCGGCTGAGGGCTCCGGACGGCTGTCCATGGGACCGCAAGCAGACCATGGAGACCCTCTGCGCCCACCTTCT
>JAPUKU010000232.1 GCA_027295505.1 Acidobacteriota bacterium | reverse complement strand
CGCACGCTCATAAGGGCTCTTTCCTTTGCATTTTGAAACTTGATGACCACTCCTTTCCCCAATGCTAAATGTCCGCTTGTTCCTCGAATCGACCATACGTTGGCTACGTACTCCATACTATTTCCTCCTTTGATTATTGCGTGACTATACACCCTTATTCCCCCATAGCAGAGCCCTACCCAAGCCACGTTCCTTCAACCTGGGGCAAATGGTGAAGCCCCAAATTAAGCCCGGAGCCGATCCCCTCCGGGCTATGCTTTCCCTTGCCATGCCTTACCTTGAGTCGGGTGGTGTGGGGCACCGTGCCCGTCAGGCAGGTAAGGCAACCCCTTGCGGGGTGTTCAGCTGGCGGGCCGTTTAGCTTGGTGGTCAGTCGGAGGGCCAAACGGCACCCGCGTCTTAGGTTGGGGCGGCAACCTAGACCTCAACTGATTATACTCCGCGTTCTCTCTCCGAACCAACCTAGCAATACTTAAACACCCCGTCTACAGACGCGCTGTAATCACCTCGGAGAACCGTCCCCGTTTCTTTTTCAGTCTTAGTGTCAAGGCTCCAGATCTCCTCCACACGTCTTTTCAAACAGCGTGCAAGCTGGAGCGCATTTCGTAATGAGGGATCACACTTCCCAGCGCAGTACTTGCTAATGGTCGGCTGGACTATCCGTGATAGCTTAACCAGACTAATCTGATTCACCCCCTCCTGCTCCATGACCTCCCGCAAGGTGTTAGTCAGTCTAGCCATGCTCTCACCTCTCGCCATTTAGAATCCACTGCACCTGCCCCTCGGGGATGTGGTAGCAGCGCACCGGAGCTATCTAGACAAAGAGACGCTCGGCAGCCAGGGCGGGGCAGACAACTTGTCTGGATCGAATCTGCGCTTCTTGCTCTGTTTACTTTCGCCGGTCTAGCACAGCCGCTACAGCAGCGGGTCAGGGGAGGCTCAGTCGTAGACGATCTTCGCCAGCAGGTCTCCCGCCTCGTCGATCAGCACCTTGAGCGGCTTCTCGGGAAGCATCAGCTTCAGGGTCTCATCGGCTCCCTTCACCCGCCACTCCTTCCGGAAGCGACGGTCTCCGGGGAAATGGAAGACCACGGGCACGAACAGCGCCTTGGGGTTGGCGGAGTCAGCCTGGGTGAGGCGGGCATTGAGCAGGTACTTACCCGCTTGGGGTGTCACGGTGTAGGAGAAGTGCAGCTCCGGGATGCCCGTTCCCCGCACCCACTGGTCGAAGAACCAGTCCATCTTGTACCCGGCTATCACCTCGGCCGTCCTCTGGAAGTCGCCCGTGTCAATCCACTTGCCACGATAATCCGAAAGCACCTTCTTGAGGATCTTCCCGAACTTGTCATCGCCCACCTGAGAGCGCAGCATGTGAACAACCAGCGGCCCCTTGTTGTAGAGCAGCGCCTGGCGGATCCTCCATCTGTTCTCACCCGAGGCCCGGTTGGCATGGATGATCGGCAGTGAACCTTCCCAGCGCTCGCACATCTTGCGCCACAACTTCAGCCGCTGCCGGAACGCCTTCTCTCCCTCAGAGGCTTGGACGTATAGCTTGGCCATATACTCGGCCAGGCTCTCGCTCAGCCATTGTTCGTTTTCGCTTTTCCAACGCACCACGTCGCCCCAGTAGTGGTGGGCGACCTCGTGGGCCAGAACGGTGGTCAAGAAGTTCATCGCACCCGGGTGGTCAAAGACTGTGGCGATTAGTGCCTGAGAGAGAAAATACTCGGAGGTGATCTGAACCAGGCCGGGCGGGGCCTGGCCGAACCATTGAAATGGGCCCATCTGTGCAATGTCGATCTCGTCGTGCGGATACGGGCCCAGGAACTGTTCATAGAAGTCCAGGATGATGCCGATCTCTTTGACGATCTGCTTCGGTTTTCAGCCAGGAACGTAGACCTTATAGCTCGTCTGATTGGAATCGTCGTCAAGGTATGTGAGCGTGGTGCTGGGTATCCAGAACAGCCGTATGGTGACCAGTTTGCCGTCCTCGCGGCGCTTGTACTCGCCCTCGATTTTCCTGAACTTGCCGAAGATCAGGCTGGGGAAGGGCAGAGGAACGTCGCTCTTCCAGCGGGCGCAGTTCAGCTTCGCCTTCTTGTCGGTCCACTCGCGCACGGTGGTCCCGGAACCGGCGGCGATCATCGGGCGCTTCACCTTGACGGTCCAGTCGAACGTGTACTCACCGCCGAGGTATTTGGTCTCCTGCGGGAACCAGGGGTAGGTGTTGAGCAGCGCGTACGATTCGGGCGTGATCTGCTGGATCGTTTTCTCGGTCGCCTGAACACGCAGCTTTCCGGTCTGACCTGCCGGCAGCGGGGACAGGAGCTTGACCAGGACCTCGTGACGCCGGTGGACAAACGGCAGTGGGGTCCCGTCCTCGGAGGTGATGGCCTCGATCGTGACCGGCGTACCAAACTCATCGTCCCAGGTGGAACCCGCGTAGGTATTAATCATCGCGAAACGCATGCTGCTGAGTTCGACTGGGCCCCTCCAGTGGATCCATGCGTCGATCGTAAAGGCGAAGGTATCAGGAATGACGATCTCCATCTGGTTGTGCAGGATGTCGGTGCTGGGCTTGATGGCTGGTGAGTACGCAGCCAGGCCGCCGAGGCGATACGTCGTCCAGATTTCAGGGTCGAACATCAATCCGACCGGCTTGAGACGCGCGAGCGCCACCTCGGGCTCGATGCCGGGACGCTGCAGGTACGTGATCCACCCGTGCCGCTCGAGCTTCGTCTCTAATAGAAAGAAGTCGCGCGAGAGGGCCGGGCTCAGGAGGCTCTCCAGCAGGTCTAGCTCGAGATTGAAGGGTATGTGGATATTGTATTCCTCGTACCTGCGCACGACACCGTTGCGCGCGGCGAAAATCTTGGAGCAGCGATCGGCGGCCACAGCATTTGCAGTGGGTTCCAGGTTGGCCGTGAGCTCCGCGACCGTGCTGTCGTTGAAGCGCAAGTAAAGCTGGTCGACCTCGGCCCGGAACGTGTCGCTCCCGGTGCGCGCCTTGAGTGAGGCCTTCTCGTTGGGCCCAGGCGGGGTCAGCGACAGGTGGGCCTTGCCGCTGTAGCAGGCGCCCGTGACGCGTCCCAGGATCGGCCGCGCCAGCGTCAGCGTGCCCCCCTCGAGGTGGATACTCAGCCGGTCGCGCTGGAGATGAGCCTTTGAGATGGCATAGGTCCTGTCAGCGTCGAGGCCCACCTTGTAGAACGACTCCGCAGCCTGCCGGATCGCCTCTTCGGTGAGATCGGGCGGCTGAACGGTGAAAGTGGTATCGGTGGTTTGAACCGCATTAGCCAAGGGAGAAAAAACCGTCCAAGCGATTAACAATGCTATTAAGTGAGGTGTGATCCACAGAAATGCGTTCCTCGCCAATGTTGAAATGGTGAGCTTCTTGTTTGTGGTGTATATGTTTTCCCAAGACATTTATGACCACCCGGATCCTATGGCCCTTAACCAGTGAATTGCGTGACAACTCCTCCCCGTAGTCGGTAGTAATTGGGACATGGGGGACGTGCTTGAATGTAGTGTTGACTGTGGTGGCCCCCCTCGGGTTGGCTGCGTGGGCAGACACTGCGCCCCCTGGCCGGTGGAGCTGGCGGTAGGTGGTGCTGGAAAAGTAACCTTTAGATACTCCTCCTGTAACCAAAAGTCAATAGGGGCGCGGGTTTCGGGGCAGGCGGACAAAGGAAGGGCGGGAGAGGTGCTCCGGGCCTGCCTTACGTACCCACAGGACCTACACCAGGCCTACGGACGAGTGATGTGGCCAGGGTGGTAGAATTGTTCCCAGACCGAGGAGCAGATCAATGCGCGTCTACAAGGAAACCAAGAAGAGCCGCTGGTTCGTGGACTACACGTTTCGCGGACAGCGGCTGCGCTACAAGGCTGGCAGCAGCAAGCGGGCTGCTGAGCAGCTACGGCTTCGCATCGAAAGCGAGATCAACGCGGGGACGCATAACCCTGATGCGCTGCGGCAGGAGATTCGAGGTGAAAGCACGGAGGGGCTGACGTTCGGGGCTCTGGTCGAGCAGTTCCGTCATTCGTATCGTTCTAGGGGACGCACCGGCTACTACGATGGAAAGATACGCGGCTGGCTGCGGCACTTTTCTGTAACCATGCAGGTTGCCGAGATTGGACCGCTGCAGGTAGAGCAATACCGCAATATGCGCTTGGAGCAGGTGGGTCCTTCGACGGTCCGCAAGGATCTCATTTCTCTCGGCACGCTATTCCGCTGGGCGATGAAGATGGGTCTCGCGGGCGAGAACCCCGCTGATCCCGTTCGTATTAAGCGCCCTATGGAGCCAGCTACTGACAGCCGAGCCCTCACCGAGGAGGAGTATGACCGCCTGATCGCCGTTTGTCCGAACTGGCTTGCTGCTGTCATCGCGTGGGCCTGCCACACCGGCATGGATAAGGGGATGATCCTTGGGTTGCGGTGGGGCGATCTTGCTCTGCGGCGTGAGGGGAAGAACATCGTCTCCGGCAGTGTGAAGTTCCTGCGGAGCAAGACGGGCAAGCCGGTTCGGCAGGTTCTGAGCGCGCCTGCCCTGGCGGCTCTCAACCAGGCGCGGCAGGCAAGGCATGCGAGTGGCGTTGTGTTCCTGGACAACAAGAGCCAAGCGATCGAAGGGAAAGCCCTCGACTGGGCGCTAGGTAAGGCCCTGAAGGCTGCTGGGCTGCAGGGGTTCAACTTCCGCAGCTTCCGGCACACCTTTGCGACCTGGGCGCTGCGCTCTGGCGTGCACCCCACCGTTTTGGCTAAGATGATGGGGCATAGCACGGCATTCATCACCGAGCGATATATGCACGTTGCGGACGACATGCTGGAGAAGGCAGCCGAGATGATGAGTGGCAGCCATATGGCAGTAACGATTCTCCCACCCAAGCCAGAAACGCCATAAGTTGTTTGTTTTATGATACGTATGGGTACTGGAGTGGCTGAACAGGCCAGCCTGGCAAGCTCGCTTCCCGCGGGCTCGGAGGCCGCACCCAGGCCGTCACCCGGAGGCAGGCCGCCGGGTCCGTCCGCCTTCGTGCCGCCGGTCAGCAACGCCCATCTGGCGATGTTGATGTTCATCGGTGCCGAGGCGATGCTGTTTGCCGGGCTCATGGGGGCGCACGCCTTCCTGCGTTTCGGAAGCGCCGTCTGGCCCCCCCCCGGGCAGCCGCGGTTGCCGATCGGCATCACGGCCGCCAATAGCGCCGTGCTGCTGCTGAGCGCTGTTGCCATGGGGGTTGCCCTGAGCGGCGTCCGCAGAGGACAGCGCCACACGTTCCGGCGCGCCCTGTGGGTCACCGCAGGCCTGGGGTCGGTCTTCCTGGCGGTGCAGGGCGGTGAGTGGTATCAGCTGGTCGAGCACGGCTTGAGCCTGAGCAACGTCTTTGGAAGCATCTTTGCAGCGCTCATTGGAGTGCACGGACTGCACGTGTTGGCCGGGGTCGCCTGGTTGCTTCGGGTGTTGTGGAAGGCGGTGCGCTGGGAATATTCGACGCGACGCCATGTTGAGGCGGACTTGTGTGGAATGTACTGGATGTTCGTCTGCGGTCTATGGATTGTTCTGTTCGGTCTGGTCTATCTGGTTTGATTTCATGCGATCGGTAGCGCACAGAATAATTCAGCTGGCTGCCTTGGTTACGGGATTGAGCACTCTGTCCCCGGAGGCCCTGGCCCAGGGCTGCGCCATGTGCCGCATGGCCATTCAATCGCCCGATGATCCCCTGGCTCGGGGCATTAATGTGAGCATCGCGATCATGATGATCATGCCGTTTGCCATCGTCGGCTCGATCGGAGGCTGGCTGGCGTATGTCTACCGGCGTGCGCACCGTCTAGCCGCGATCGGAGATGTGCCGGCCGATCCCGCTCCGGGAAATAAACTCTTACCAGGAAGCACGGAGGAACCATTTTGAGTCACGCTGCTGCAGTGCTGTCACATGCGGATCCGGCCGAGTCGCCCCTGACGCCTGAATCCTGGGGAAAGCTCGGCATGTGGGTTTTTCTGGTGGGCGACGCCATGTCGTTCGGCGGTCTGCTGGCGGCCTACGGCGCTCTGCGGCTGTCGGCTCCGGACTGGCCGGTCCCGGCAGATATCCTGGGGATTCAGCTGACGGCGGTGATGACCTTCCTGCTGATCTGTACCAGCGTCACCATGGTCAAGGGGCTTGACGCCATACGGAACGGCGACCGCCCGGGCCTGGTCCGGTTCCTCATGCTGACCGTCGTTGGAGGCGCCCTCTTTCTGGGACTGCAGGCGTACGAGTGGAACCATCTGATGCACGCCGGTGGAGTAACGCTCACCCAGCTCCATGGCGAGAATTCCCTGTTCGGGGCGACGTTCTTCGTCCTGACAGGGTTTCACGGTCTCCACGTGTTCAGCGGCGTGGTCTACCTGCTGTGTATTGCCATCCAGGGAATGCGGGGCAAGTATACGGCCGAGTCGAATAATCAGGTCGAGATCGCTGGACTGTACTGGCACTTCGTTGACCTGGTGTGGATTCTGATCTTCACCTTCGTATATTTGCTCTGATCGGAATGGCCGCGTATCCTTCGGGTTACAGGTCGGGAGGAAACGAAACAATGGCACACGGAACAGCCGCAGGAAGCAAAGGGCACGCACACCCGAGCTACATGGCCATCTTCTGGTGGCTGGCGGCGCTCACCGCCGTGGAGCTGAGCGTGCCATTCCTCCTGCAGAATGCCGAAGGTTTTGCCTTGTTCGTAAAGGCCAGCAGCCTGATCGGCATGGCGGCTACCAAGGCGGTGCTCGTGGCCATGTACTTCATGCACCTGCGCTTCGAGAGCCGGACCCTGGCGTTCATTGCCGGAACGCCAATCGTGCTGTGTGTGTTCCTCATGCTAATGCTGCTCCCGGACGCGTTCGCCTGAGCCGGAGGCACAGTCTCATCCGGACGTGATTCCGCTCGAATCCCTGCCCGCCCTCAACGCTGGCCTCAACACCGTCAGCTTTGTCCTCCTTCTCTCGGGGTATTTCTTCATCCGCCGGCGTCACGTGGAAGCCCATCGTGCCTGCATGCTCGGGGCCTGCGCGGTATCGGCCGTTTTTCTGGTCTCGTACCTCACCTATCACTTCCAGGTGGGCTCGGTGCGTTTCACCGCACAGGGTTGGGTCCGTCCGCTCTACTTCACGATCCTCATCACGCACACGGTCCTGGCGGCGGCGGTCGTGCCGCTGGTCCTGGTGACGGTGGCGCGTGCCTGGAAGAAGAAGTTCGAGGCCCATCGAGCGATTGCCCGCCTGACGCTTCCCGTGTGGCTGTACGTCTACCTGACCGGCGTGGTTGTCTACCTCATGCTCTACCAGTTGTTCCCGCCCGCCTGAGCGCATCAGGCGGTTTGGCAGGGAGTAGAAGAGGGGGGTCAGCTGCGCGCGCGGCATGCCGTGAGGGTGGCGGCGCCCAGCGTGGCAATGCAGAACAGGACGGTCACTAGCAGCGCCGGGGCCAGGGGGGGAAGATCCGCGACGACTCCGGGAGTGTCCAGGTAGAGGCAATGGCGAAGAACCACCATCGCGTAGGTGACCGGGTTCACGCTCATCACCCAGCCCAGCCACGAGGATGCCCCGGCGGACGGGAAAAGAGCGCCTGAGAGCAGCCACAGGGGCATCAGGATCAGGTTCATGATGGCGTGGAAGCCCTGGGTCGACTCCATCCGCCAGGCGATGATCAGGCCCAGTCCCGTCATCTGAAATGCCACCAGAAGCATTGCCCCCAGCGTTGCCAGGATAGTGATCGGGCCGAGGGGGATACCAATCAGGGGGGCCAGAACGAGAAATACCGTCCCCTGGATGAGTGCCAGAGAGGCTCCGCCGAGGGCCTGGCCCAGCACGATCAGGGATCGCGGCACCGGGGCGACCAGGACCCCCTGCAGGAAGCCCGCGCGCCGGTCCTCGACGATCGAGATGGTGGCAAAGATGGCCGTGAACAGCAGGACCAGAGCCATGATGCCAGGGTACAGGTACTGGAAGTAGGTCGCGGTCTGCGCGGCTCCCGGCGGCCTGAAGGACCCGTGCAGGCCGGCTCCCAGAAGGATCCAGAACACCAGGGGCTGGGTGAGCACGCTCACCACGCGGCTGCGCTGGCGTAGGAAGCGCACGATCTCGCGCTTCCACAACGTCCAGACCGGAAGGACGAAGTTCAATTGTTTTCTCCCGACGCGGCATCCTCGGCCGCCGGGCTCCAGAACCGGTGGCCGGTGAAGTGCAGAAACACGTCCTCGAGCGTGGGGCGGGCGAACGAAGCGGAGAGCACCTCACCGGGGAAAGTTTCGGCGATCTCACGGACGAGCTCGTGTCCGCGGGCCCTCTCGAAACGCAGGCTTCCATCCATCCGGGTCGGCTCGACGCCGAAGCGGGCGCGGATTTTCTCGGCCAGCGAAGCCAGGTCGTTCGACTCTACGACCACCACATCCCCGGGGATGTGCGCCTTGAGCTCGTCGGGTGTTCCGAGCGCTTCGATGCGCCCCTGATCCAGAAAAGCCACCCGATCGCAGCGCTCCGCCTCCTCCATGAAGTGGGTGGTCAGAGCGATCGTCACCCCTCCTCGGTCGCACAGGCGGCGCAGCAGGGCCGAGAAGTCGCGCCTCGCTCCGGGGTCGAGGCCGGTGCTGGGCTCGTCCAGGAGCAGGAGATCGGGCCGGTGGAGAAGGCCCTTTGCAAGCTCCACGCGGCGCTGCAGTCCACCCGACAGGGTGTGGACGCGTTCCCCGGCGCGGTCCGCGACCCCCATCTCGTTGAGCATCTCGCCGGCCCGCCGCCGCAGGCCAGCGCCGCTGAGGCCATACAGGTGGCCCTGATGGATCAGGTTCTCCATTACGGTGAGCTGGGGATCCAGGCTCGGATGCTGGAAGACCACGCCCAGGCGCTTGCGTACCGCCTCCCGTTGCTTCAGAAGTGAAAGGCCAAACACTCTCACCTGCCCGGCGCTGGGTTGAAGCAGAGTCGACAGGATCCGGAAGAGGGTAGTCTTGCCTCCGCCGTTCGGCCCCAGGATGCCGAAGATCTCGCCCGTGCGTACCGACAGGCTGATACCGTCCAGGGCCGTGCGGGTCCCGTACTGATGGCGAAGCTGCTCCACCTCGATGGCAGGGGATGGTGTCACAAGCGCATCATTGTGCCACAGGGCACAAGGTGGGGCCAGCGCCGAAACGGCTGCAGGTCCTGAGGACTAAGGTAGAATCAGCACCTCGTGGAAATGGGCTGGATCGGTTGGGTGGCCGGGGTGGTCCACGCTCTCTCGGGATCCGATCATCTGGCGGCGGTGGCACCGCTGGTCTTTGATCGGCCCGCAGCGGCGTGGAGGCTGGGCCTGCGCTGGGGCGCAGGGCACGCGTGCGCCGTTGGCCTGATCGGTGGGCTGGCTCTGCTGTTGCGCCATCAGATCGATTTATCGATGATATCAACTGCCGGCGAAACGGTGGCGGGATTATCTCTCGTCTGCCTCGGTGCCTGGGGATGGCATCGGGTCCTGAGGTACTTCGTGCATGTTCACGAGCACGAGCACGATGGTGTGCGCCACCGCCACCTCCACCTGCACCCTCGCGGGGTAGAGCACCCGCATCCGGGCGAGCATCGCCACCGCCACGTGGCGTTCGGTTTCGGCCTTCTTCACGGAACGGGTGGGACCTCGCACCTGCTGGGAGTTTTACCGGCTCTGGCGCTGCCCGGGGCCGCCGACGCCGTACTCTACGTCCTCACCTTCTCCGCCGGGACGCTCATCGCCATGATGGCCTGTAGCGGCATCCTGGGAGGAGTTGCCGTTGCGGCAGGGAGGCGGGTGCAGGCTTACCGGTACCTGCTGGCCACAGCGGCCACGTTTTCGCTGGTCACCGGGGGATACTGGCTCTTGGCCTGAGGTGGTGCCGGCTACTTCTTCTTATTTCCGAATAGAGCATGGAATGCGGCCCTGGCGTTGGGAGGGCCTGCGCTGCTCGCGCGGCGTCCGGTCGCGTCCAGGACCACAGCCGGGGCGAACTGATCGCAGTTGTTGGCCTGGCTCTTGGAGCGTATCGGAGCCTGGATCGGTTCCTTGCACTCGAAGCGGGCGCTGGTGTCGAAGTGCGTACAGTTGCGGCAGTTGTGAAGCGGGCGGGAGCAAGACAGGCACGTCTCGGATGAGGGCACCGAGTCGGGCACTCGCATCTGGTGGCCGCAGTCGGCGCAGCGCCATACCGTGTTCGCCTCCTGCGTGTACACCTCGCGCGGTCCGCGTGGTTCCCTGGGTCCGGGCGGCCGTCCGGGGCGCTCCTCCCGGTCGCTATCCTTGTACCCGCGTTGTCTGTATTTCACGCTGCACGATTTTAGCATGAACCCCTCGAGCGCCGGTAAGCAGCCGCAGCTGGAGTGCTCCTGGGTGGAACGTGGATCTCCACGCGACGGTTTCTCCCGTGGCCTTCCCGTCGGCTTGACGCTGGCTCCCGTCTCTTCCTAGAATCCGCCCACCATGCCAGCCCGTGCCCGCGCCTCCAGAACCCGATCCCGATCCAGAAGACGCCCTCCGGCAGCCCCATCCGCTCGAGGCAGGCTACCCCGGGTGGCCTGCGGCCTGGATGTGCTCGAAAGGGAGCGGCCCCGCTGGCTGGAAGGCCGCCGTGTGGGCTTGCTCATGCATCCTGCCTCGGTCACTCATGACCTGCGCTCGGCGCTCGAGGTGGTCTCGAACCTCTGTGGTCCAAACCTCAAGGTCCTTTTTGGACCGCAGCACGGGATCGCCGGCGAGAAGCAGGACAACATGATCGAATCCTCCCATGGACAGGATGAGAAGCTGCGCATCCCGATCTACAGCCTTTACTCCAAGACCCGCAAGCCGACGCCCGAGATGCTCCAGGAGGTGGATGTCCTGCTCGTCGATCTGCAGGACGTCGGCACGAGGGTCTACACCTTCGAGTGGACGACGGCCCTGGCACTGGTGGCGTGCGCGGAGCTCGGCAAGGAGGTGGTCATTCTGGATCGACCCAACCCGCTGGGCGGTGAAGCCGTTGAGGGGAATCTGGTCCGCGACGGCTACCGGTCGTTCGTGGGACTCTATCCTGTGCCAATGCGGCACGGCCTCACGCTGGGAGAGATGGCGGCGCTCGTCAATGCCCGCATGGCGAATGGATCCGGTTCTGCGAAACGGCCGAGGCCGCGTAAAGACGGACCTGGAATGTCCTGTGCCGGTGCGTGTGAGCTGACGGTGTTGCCGGTGCGCGGGCTGAAGCGGTCGATGCATTTCAACGATACCGGTCTGCCCTGGGTGCTGCCGTCCCCGAACATGCCCACCACGGACACGGCGAATGTCTACCCGGGGCAGGTCCTTCTGGAGGGAACAAACCTCTCGGAAGCGCGGGGAGCGACCCGACCTTTCGAGCTGTTCGGCGCGCCCTTCCTCGATCTGCCGGCTCTGGAGAAGAAGCTCACCGCGAGGCACCTTCCCGGATGCTTCCTGCGGCCCCACACCTTCGAGCCCATGTTTCACAAGTGGGCCGGCGAGGTTTGCCAGGGATTTCAGATACACGTCACTGACCCGCGGCTCTATCGGCCTTACTACACGACGCTGGCCATCCTCCAGGACATCCTATCCCTCCATGGAGAGCGATTCGCCTGGAAGGAACCCCCCTACGAGTACGTGGCGGACCGGCTCCCCATCGACATCATCACCGGCGATCCGGCCGTGCGTGAAGCTCTCGAGACAGGAACCGACCTCGACGATCTGGCTGCCTCATGGCGGGGCGAGGAGAGTGCCTTCCGGCACGAGGGCCGCCGTTTTCACCTGTACTGACGGAATCACCACGGATGAAATCTGCCGCCTTGATGAGGTACCGGGAACCGGTCTAAGATGCCGCCGTCGTTCAAGGAGGCAAAATCGAGCGAAGCTTTTTCTGGCCCCGTGCCCGTGTTAGTGGCTTGAGGTACGGAGATCGGAAAGATTTATTTAGTGAGTACTTAACGCTGGTGAATTCATGACTTACTTTAAGAATTGGAGAGGGGCTCTTCTTTCCAGGCTGATTTGCTCTGCTCCGGTGATACCCATCCTGTTGATCTCCTGCGGGGGTGTCGCACCGACCCCAGAGCCGCCCGCGCATCTCCAGCAGAGCGAAGCCGGACGGATCATTCTGGAGGCGATTGAAGCGCACGGTGGCTGGGCAGCCTGGTCCCGGGCCCGCACCGCGGAGTACGTCATGGAGCAGCCTCCGGCCGAAGAAGGCCAGCCGCCTCTGCGCCACCGGTACACGCTGGATCTGCACGGCGGGCGGGTACGGATCGAGGACACGGCGAGCGGCGTGCTCCAGGGATGGGACGGGAACGAAGCCTGGACCCACCCCGAGGAGGCGCCCGTGGAGATCCCCGCGCGGTTCAGCACCCGCACGGAGCATTTCTGGTTCTGTCTGCCGTGGAAGCTCGCGGACCAGGAGGCGAACCTCGAACTGCTGGAAGATGCCGTCCTGGAAGGCCAGACCTACCACCGCGTCCGCGTCACCTATGGCGCGGATGTGGGGGACACGTCGGAAGACTGGTACATCTACTACTTCAATGCCGAGACCCGATTGCTGGAACACGCGCTCTTCATCGTGACCTTCTTCGGTCTCGAGCCGGGCCAGAGCGAGTTCCCCACGTACTACGGCCGCTGGACGGATCCCAAGGCTGTGGGAGGGTTGAAAATCGTCAGCCGGCGCAGGTTCGGCATGTGGACTGGCGCCCCGCCCGAGCAGTACCTTTACGACGAGAGACTCGTCGAGCTCAGCGTTAGCCGGCAGTCTCCGCAGGACGATCTTTTCACGCGTCCCGGGCGCTGAGTCTTCGTCTTACGAACCCTGGCGGCGTACGCGCACGATCTCGGCCAGGATGCTGACGGCGATCTCGGCCGGCGTCTCGGCTCCCAGTTCGATGCCGATCGGTGCGTGAACGTGCTTGAGCGCGCTGTCGGTGATCCCCGCCTCCCGCAATTCCTGAAACACCGTCTCGACACGCCTGCGGCTGCCGATCATTCCGAGGTAGCGCAGCGGGCGCTCCACCAGGCGGCGCAGGGCGGAGGTGTCTGTCTGGTGGGATCGCGAGACCAGCACTACATAATCGCTCTCCCGGGTTGCGGGGAAGTCTGCGAACTGTTCTCCGGCATACAGGACCTGGCCCACACGGGCACCCGCGAAACGAGATGGCTCGCAGAACTCACGCCGATCGTCCACGACCGCGATCTGAAAGTCGAGCGTTGAGGCGGCGCGGGCCAGCGCCAGACCGCAGTGTCCCGCTCCCACGATCAGGAGCCTCGGGGCCTGTCCGATCACCTCCGTGAAGACCACCGCCTCCCCTCCGCACACGGAGCCGAACGAATCCGGACCTTCCGGCCGGAAGGGAAAGGTCCTCAGGGATGGAGAAGAGCCGTCACGGAGAAGATCGAGGGCTTCCTGAACGACCAGATCCTCGAACTTTCCGCCCCCCACCGTGTGGCGGGTGGAGCCGTCCGGCAGGACGATCATCTTAGCGCCGGCGTGGCGTGGTGTAGAGCCGCTGCTGCGCACCACGGTTGCCAGCGCCACGGCCGGGTGCCTATCAAGAAGCTCGGTGATCTCTCGGTAAAGATTCGCTCCCATAGAGCAGGCTCACTCCAGTTCCCGAAGGTCTTCCGGAACGTCGAGATCGCGGAAGATTCCCTCGTCCAGTACATCAACCTCGCGTACAGGATAGCTCGGACTGTGGACCAGATCGTACAGCGACCAGCCGGGCGGCGAAGCCAGGATGTCGGCCCTCAGGGTCTCGGGCACGGCAACCGGATGGCCCCCGCGGCCTGAGCAGGTCGGAACGAGCACGGGCGGTCGCTTCAGGTGATTGACATTCGCCGCCTCGGCGAGCAGCTGGTCAACGCTCTGGCCCTGAAGAAGAGGCAGATCGCCAGGTGTGATAAGCAGCCAGTCAGCGCCCGCCGAGCTGGCGCGAACGCCCTCGCGGATCGAGGAGGCCATGTCTCCTTCCGGATCGGGATTCGTCATCTTCACCAGCGGGCAGCCCGCAAGCCGCATTCTGTCCACGATCGGCTCGATCGACTCTCGATGGTGTCCGAGGACCACAATGCACTCCTCAATGCCCGGGCGTGCCAGGCTGCTCAGGACGATGCCGAGGACCGTGTTGCCCCGGAACGGCAAAGCGAGCTTGGGCTTCCCCATGCGCCGCGAGCGGCCGGCAGCCAGGACGATGGCGCTTGCCCGCATCTCAGTAGAATCCTAGCCGGCGGCCAGGCCGAGGACCAGCCGGCGTACCAGGTTTCGGGCCAGGGGAATCTTGTAGGAATTATGCTCGAGTGGCACGGCGGCGTCCAGTGCCAGGCGGGCCGCCTCGATCGCCACTTCCTCATTGATCATGCGGTCGGTCAGGTAAGCTTCCGCCGCGGCGGGCCGCCACGGAACCGGGGCCACGGCACCGAGGCACAGCCGCACCTCCTTGCAGAGAAGGCCATCGAGACGCATCCAGGCGGCGGCCGACACCACGGCGAAGTCAAACAGTGCACGGTCACGCACCTTGATGAACCGGCTGCGCTCTTGCCTGCGGGCCCGTGGTACGACCACATCGGTGAGGATCTCGCCCGGTTCCAGGGCATGCTCCAGATCGAGACGGTCTGCTGGAAGCTGGTACAGATCATCGATCGCCAGCTCACGCCGACCGCCGGGGCCCTGAACGCGAACACGGGCACCCAGCGCTGAAAGCGCCGCAGCGCAGTCGGACGGGTGCACGATTGCGGAGGGGCCGGCTCCCAGGATAGCGTGGTAATGATTCTGTCCGGTGATCGCGTAGCAGCGGTTGCCGCCATTTTTCAGACACGGGTAGTTGCTGCGCAGGTACCAGCAGCGGGGCCGCTGCAAGAGATTACCGCCCAGCGTGGCGACGCTGCGGATCTGGGGCGATCCAACGTCCGCGGCGGCCTGCGCGAGGGCCGGTGCCGCCTCGATCACGACATCTGCCACAGCGATTTCGGCCAGGCAGGTCGCCGCGCCTATCACCAGAAGGCGTTTTTCTTCCCGGATGCCACGCAGTGCTTTGATCCGGTCGAGTGCCACGAGCTGTTCTGGAGCCGGCAGGCCCGACTTCATCCAGTCGAGCAGGTCGCTGCCTCCGCCCAGGGCGGCGGCCCGCCCGCTCGCGCCTGCGAGCGTCGAGATGGCCTCTTCGAGCGTTTCGGGCCGGCTCAGCTTGAAATGAGGCAGGAAGCTCACGATTGGAGCCGCAGGCCGTTCAGCTGCGGTGCTTTCCCTCCAGTGCCTCAATCATGCTGGCGGGCAGGATCGGGTTGTGCGTGAAGCGCAGTCCGGTGGCGTGTGTAATGGCGTTGGCAATCGCGGGTGCGGTGCTGATACCTGCCGGTTCCCCGATTCCTTTGGTGCCAATGTGGTTTCCCGAGAACGGTACCTCCGGATCGATGACCTCGAAGCGCTCCGGCATGTCAGCGATCGTCACCGGTTTGTAGTCGGTGAAGCGGGGGTTGATCTGTACACCCGTATCACGATCGATGATCCTGCGTTCCATGAGAGCGTATCCCATTCCCAGGCAGACGCCGCCGTGAATCTGGCTCTCCCAGGTGGATCGATTAATGACGCGGCCCGAATCGTGAACCGCCACAACCTCAGTGACGCGCACCTCACCGGTTTCGATATCCACCTCCACTTCGCAGAACTGCGCTCCAAACGTGCGGATGGTTTCCTCAGGAGGGTTCGGACCCCGTTCACCCTTGCCAATCATGGAGCGCGAAGGGAAGCGGCCGGCGAGCTCATTCCATCCCAGCTTCTTTGCCGGCTTACCGCGCACCCGGAACTCGAGATCCGTGAACCCCACGCGCCCGGGGTCCTCCTCCATCAGATGAGCGGCCAGCAGCACCATTTCACGCAGCACGTCGTGGGCCGCCGAGCGTGCCGCCGGGCCATTGCTGGAAAGTGTGATGCTTCCGTAGGAAGGCAGGGCATACGGTGTGCGGGCCGTGTCGGCGTTGATCACACGGATCCAGTCGATCGGAACTCCGAGCTCCTCGGCCACGATCTGCGCAATCACGGTGCGCGTGCCGGTGCCAATATCGGCAGCACCGGTAAACACGAGGATTGAGCCGTCTTGCCGAACCTCAACGTTTGCCTTCGATGGGGGGCCGCCACCGCCGGACCAGACCGGGCAGGCAAGACCGACTCCCCGCCATCGCGATCCCTTGCGGATCGGCTGGAGGCGACGTTTTTCCCACCCGAAGTGGCGTGCTCCTGCTTCGAGGCAGGCGCGCAGGCCGTGGCTTGCATACGGGTTGCCGGTCATCGGATCGGTTACAGGGATGTTGCGAATGCGCAGCTCGACCGGATCGATCCCGAGCCGGTGGGCGGCCTCATCCATTACCTGTTCCAGTGCCCAGGCGCCCTCGGTGTTGCCGGGACCACGGAGTGCCGCCGGTGACGGCAGGTGTGTCAGGACGTTGTATTCCTCCGTGCGCACGTTGGGGCAACGGTACAGCTCCTTGACCGGGCCGCTGCAGCTCCACAGGGCCGTGTGCAGATAGGCCCCGGTCTGAATGGTCGCCTTCAGATCGAGGGTCCGCAGCGTGCCGTCCGCATTGAAGCCGGCACGAATCTCCTGAACGGTGGGCGGGCGGTACCAGGGTGAACGCTGCTCCTCGGTCCGGGAGAGCTGCACGCGCACGGGGCGGCCCGTCTCACGCGCCAGCAGGGAAGCCAGGATGCAATGTGGATGCGCCGAGTTCTTGCTCCCGAAGCCACCGCCCATATGTGTGGAGATGACACGGATCTTGCTCAGCGGGATCTTGAGGATCTCAGCCAGGTCTTCCTGGACAGCGAAAACACCCTGCGTTGACTCCCAGACCGTGAGCCGGTCCTGGTTCCATGCGGCGACCGTGACGTG
>JAPUKU010000231.1 GCA_027295505.1 Acidobacteriota bacterium | reverse complement strand
TGGCGACGGTATTCTTGACGGCCCCGACAACTGCAAGCTGTACCCTAATCCTTTGCAGATTGACACGGATGGGGATGGCCTGGGCGACGATGCAAACGATCCTGCTGAAGATCTTTGCGATCTTGACGAGGATAATGACGGGTTATCGGACCAGCGCGAGATCAGTGGCCCATTTTTCAACGGTGTGTTTATCGTGGGCCTGCATTCGGATCCTCATTCCCCAGATCCAGACTCTGACGGCTGGCTCGACGTGAGGGAGACCGACCGGGGGCCGTTTTTTGTTCCCACAGATCCCTTTGTGGCGGAAACAGAATCTCCAAGCCCCGACTTCTTTTCCGGTGGAGTATTCGTCATTGTAGATTTTCAGCCCGACGGTATCGTCGACTCCGAGGACAACTGCCCCTGGCTATTCAACCCCGATCAGCTCGACTCCGACGGCGACGGTCTTGGAGATATATGTGAGACCGTCATCGGGTTCGACGTTAACTTCGTATCCCCAACAGATCCAAACGTAGCAGACTCCGACGGTGACGGTGTTCTCGACGGGCCCGAAGTTCTACTTTATGGAAGCCTGCCGACGACTACCGATACCGATGGCGACGGACTCGACGACGGCGTCGAAATCGCTCTAGGAACCCACCCGGGTCGCGAGGACACGGACTTTGACCTTCTCTCAGATGACATAGACACGTGCCCTCTCACACCAAGCCCTGATAACAGTGATCTCGATAGCGATGGGATCGGCGATATCTGTGACGAGGATGACGATAACGACGGACTCTCCGACGAGGCCGAGGAGCAAGCTGGATCGAACCCCAAAGACCCTGACACCGATGACGATTCTCTAGACGACTTCACAGAGGTTCGGATTACCGGCACCAATCCCACCAAGGTCGACACCGATGCCGATAACGTTCCGGACAGCCTCGACAACTGTCCGGTGGTCCCGAATCCCAAGGTGTCGGGAATCCAATCCGATTTCGATGCCGACGGTGCCGGCGATCGCTGCGATTGTGATCCCCTCGATCCGGATGCGCGCTTTATCCCTGCTGAGATCCTCGGCCTGGACATATCGTCCGACCCGTCGGTACCGGGACGAGCCGAGATCAACTGGCCGGCCTTCCTTCTCAGCCCGGGAGATGGGAACGCTTACGATCTGATCCGTGGGAATGTCGCAGACCTGAGTACCGGGCAGGGCTTCAGCCAGGCAGAGTGCCTGCTCGATCTCACACCGGTCACGAGCGCGACGGATGACGATGTACCGGCTGCGGGGGAAGGATTCTATTATGCCGTTCGCGCCGAGGTCTCGTGCGGGACGGGCCCTTTCGGGAGCGATACCTCGGACAACGAACGCCTGAACGATGCCTGCTTCCTCACCGTTCCCTCCCTGGGCGACCAGGGCCCCTGAGCAATATCCGACAGCCGCCGGATCAGGGAGGCGGGGAAGCGCCCTTTCCTTCCTCGAGGTCAAGGATGCGGCCGGCCTCACCTCCCGAAAAGCGCTCGCGCAGCCCCGAGGGCCAGCGTACCTCCACCCACTCGTAACGGTTCTGATCACCGAGACCGAAGTGCTGCCGAAGGTCGTGCTGCGAGCAATAGGAACCACCGCTTCGCACTTCCTGGATCTGCTGGCGGCCGCCCGAGCGAACTGTGATCCGGGCGCCGATACCGTCTCGGTTGCTCTTCGTTCCTCTCACGTCGATCTCGAGCCAGTTGCCGGCATTGCCGCCTTCATTCCGCAACAGCCTCGCCGGGCGGTTTGACTGCGTGAGCAGCACATCGAGATCACCGTCCGCGTCATAATCCGCCATGGCCACTCCACGGACCACCCCCTTCTGCGTCAGGGCAGCTCCATGCCGGGCGGCAACCTCCCTGAATCTCCCATCTACATTCTCAAAGAGCAGGTCCGGTTGCTCGTAGGTCACCATGTCATTGTATTTCTGTATGTCGTCAAGGATGTGCCCATTCCCCACGAAGATATCGAGATCGCCGTCATTGTCGTAGTCGAAGAAATGGGTTCCGAAGCCGACCAGCAGGAAGCTCGACTCTCCCACACCTGCGGGGAATGACTGATCTTCAAAGGTCCCACGCCCGGTATTCCGGTACAGGGCGTTGTTCTCCATGTCCAGATTGGTCACAAACAGATCGAGATCGCCGTCGTTGTCGTAGTCACCGGCATCCGTTCCCATGCCGGCCTGTGTCTTGCCCTCCTCGCTGAACGCCGCGCCTCCGGTCAGTGTCCGGTCCTCGAAGGTGCCGTCACCGCGGTTCATAAAAAGAAAGTTCGGGGTCGAGTCGTTGGCGACGTACAGATCGATGTCACCGTCATTGTCATAATCGCCCCACACCACCCCCATCCCCTTGCCATCCTCCCGCAGCACACCTGCCTTGCGGGTGACATCCTCGAACACGCCGTTTCCCTTGTTGCGATACAGCACGTGGGGAACAGCGGAGTACGCGTCGGGGTGGCAATAGGTACGCAACGACCGGCGCCAGTCCCCACAATAAACGTTCTTTTCCACGGTGAAATCGAGATAGTTGGCCACGTACAGGTCGACGAGGCCGTCGGCATCGTAATCTGCAAAAGCGGTCGAGCTCCCGAAACGGGGATCATCGGTACCGGAGGCGGCACTGATGTCCGTGAACGTACCGTCACCGTTGTTCCGGTAAAGGACGTTGGGCCCAAAATTGCTGAGATACAGATCAACATCCCCATCGTTATCGATGTCCGCCGCGGCGCAGCCCATTCCGTAGCCCTCATCACCGACACCGGCACGGGCCGTCACATCTGCGAAAGTGCCGTCACCGTTGTTGCGGTACAGATGGTTTCGAGGGGGCCGGACGCTCTTGAATCCCGGTAGCGGAGCTCCGTTGACCAGGTAGAAATCAACGTTACCATCGCGGTCGTAGTCGAGCCAGCACGCGCCCGAGCCCATGGTCTCGACGATGTACTTGGTCCCGCTGCCACCGTGGACATGCGTGAAATTGATCTTCGCCTGCGACGTCACGTCCTTGAACTCGACGTCCGCTTCCACTGCGGAGAAAGCCGGAGCCATGGCCGCTGTAAGGCCGCATAGAAGAACGAGCCATGTCGCTCTTCCGATCACGCCGGCGTGCTGCGCATCAGGATGCTGCTCACCGAGGATCATAAATAGATTCTCCTTTGCCGCTCTTTCGCAGCTCCTCCAGGATCCGGGTTTCGTGCCGCGCCGCCTCGAGGTTTCCGAGGTCCTTGTTGACATAGGATAAGAACTCATGTGCCTCGAGGAGCGTCGGCTGCGCGCTGACGGCGCGCTCCAGGTAGCCTCGTGCCTCCTGCAGGTCACCCTTCATGGCGTGCAGGCGCCCGAGCTCCGTCAGGGCCATCGCCTGCTGCGGTTCCAGCTCGACGGCCCTCTTGAACGACTCGATCGCCGCTGCCAGACGTCCCATCCGGGATAGAGCCAGGCCCAGGAAGACATGAAGGTCCGGTCGTCTCGGATCGATCTCGATGGCGGTCTCAAAGTTCACAATCGCCTCGGCCGGCTCATTGCGGTCGAGGTGAACTAAACCCTGGCGCCCGTACTGGCTGAGGAGGGCAGACTTCTCGCGGTTCTCGAGATCCTGGCGCTGCAGCGCGTCGAAGCGAGCCCTGAACTGCTCAGCACCCGCAGGGTCGCCGGCGCGCTCGAGAACGTCCGCGAGCGAGTAGTATCCGCGCGCATATTCCGGAGCCAGATCAATCAGGTTTCGCAGGTGACGCTCCGCCTCGGCCAGGTTGTCAAGACGCTGGTAGGTGAGAGCAAGCTGGTAAGTGACAGCCCACCTGAAGGCCAGCGACGTCTCGGACGAGACCAGAGCCATGGAGCGGGACAGCGCCTCGAGTGCCTGCTCGTACTCCCCGCGCTGGTAGAGGAGGGTTCCGATGTAATAAGGCGGTTCGCTCCACTTCGGATCGGCGGCCGCAACTTTCCTGAACTCGACCAGTGCCTCATCGAAGCGAATCTGTTCGCGCAGCACCTCTCCTAGATAAAATCGGGTCTTCAGATCATCCGGAGCTAGCTCCAGCCCCCGCCGCAGCGCCTTCTCAGCCTGCTTGTAGCGATGCCGGTTCTGGTAGGTTCTGCCCAGGTAAAGCTGGATACGAGCACTGCGCGGATCCAGGCGGGCGGCCTCGAGGAACGCCTCCTCGGCAACATCGAAGAGCTCCAGATCGAATGACCTCCGGCCGCGGTTGAACAGCTGGCGGAAGCGCTCCGCCTCCTCATGGGTGAGCCCGGAAGCCGGTTGGGGGACCATGACCAGGGCCGCGAGAAGGAGCACTACGGCAGGGCAGTACCTGAATGAGACCATGCGCATCGGATCTATTGATCTTAGCAGACCCTCCAGGACCGCTCCATGAGAGCGCCGTCTAGCACGGGGGGGGCAGATGGGCGTGGGCGCTAAATTCGGGCGTGAAATGCCCGGGACCTACTCTCCAGAGGGTCCGATGGAGATCGGCTCTCCACTCCGATCAGAGTTTCGAGTCTCTCTACGACTCGAAACAGGGGCAATGTGGTGGCCCAGGGCGACCGGACCGGTAGTCCCAATTCCTCGCCATCGTCACGGCTCAAAAGTACAT
>JAPUKU010000230.1 GCA_027295505.1 Acidobacteriota bacterium | reverse complement strand
CTCGGTGACGCGCAGGATGATCCGTTGCTCCTTGTCGAGCCTCTGCAGCACCGCAGTGTCCAGGTCACGGCGCGAGGCAATCGAATCGTAAATCTCCTCCAGGATGTTAAGCCGGTAAGCCAGTCCCACACGTCCCTCGTAGGTGCTGAATTCCAGGCCGTCCGCACTATTTCCGAACGACCCCTGGATGCGCCCGTCCCGCCGGCGATACAGCCCACCGAACTCCAGCGACGGGTAGAAGGACCCCAGCTCCGCTCCATAGCGTCCCCGCGCGATCTCCTCCTCGGCGCGGGCGAGCGCTATGTCGAGGTTTTCCGACAACGCCCGGTCAAGAGCCTCCGTGAGGGAGAGGGTGCGCGCCACCCCCATTTCTCCTCCGGCATCGGTCTGGATCTCCACGACAACATCATCGATGGCCCTTTCTGACGGAGTCTCCGTAGTTGCAGACTCGCTCCCGGATCCCGCGAAAGCTTCCACCTCCAGGGCCAAAAGACTTTCTGGAACAAAGAGAAGCATCATCAGGAAACCCACCCGCAGGACTGCGCGTGGGACAGCCAACCACCCCGGTTCGATGCTGCTCGAAAAAAACCGGTCGCCATCTATCAATGAACCATTCATGGTCTGCCCTCGATCACAACCGGCTGCCCGGGCTCGAGCCAGGCGGGGCCAATCACGATGACAGCCGTGTCCGGCTCAAACTCTCCGGCGACAACTACCTGATCGCCGTCATCCATGAGGATTGCGACCGGGATGCCGACGACCCGCCCATCCCTGGCCACGAAGATGACTGTTCTGCCCGCGAGCGTGCGCAGCGCATCCGCTGGAAAGGCCCGTAACAACGGCATCTCCGCCAGTGAGAGACTCACTGTAGCGTACATGCCGGGGCGGATGTGACCCTCTCCGCCGTCAAGGTCGATCTCAGCACGCATGCTGCGCGTGTCAGCCGCAAGCACCCCTGAAACGCGTGAAATGACAGATTCAAAGATCCGACCCGGATAGATATCGATCACAAACTCGACCTTTCTCCCCTTCTCAACGTACGGAACGTACGCCTCGGGGATATCGATCTGTAGGCGCAGGCGATCTGTGCGGGCCACTTCCAAGATCGGCCGGCTATCGGTGTCGTTCGCCACGGCGAGCGCGCCCGAGTCGGCGAAGCGGGCTGTCACGACTCCCTCGAAAGGCGCCCGGATCGTGGCGTACTTCATGAGAGCTGTCAGACGCGCCACCCGTGCTTCCGCCACCTCCAGATCGGCGCGGGCAATCTCGAGGTGCGCCGCAGCCAGCTTCTCCTTGGCCGCCGTCACGTCCAGTTCCTGGCTGGTGACGGCCCCCGGCTCCGCCTGACGCAAGCTCATGTAGCGCTTGGAGGTAACTTCCGCCAGCGCGTGATCGGCTTCAGCCTCATGCACGCGTGCGCGAGCGGCAGCGACTTCGGCCTGGGTCAGCTTCAACTCCGGCTCCATCTCCGGAATGGTGAGTCGTGCCAGAACCTGGTTCTCATGGACACGGTCCCCGATGTCGACTCGCACCTCCTCCAGGTACCCGGTAACTTTGGCGAACAAGGAAGCCTTCTCGTAGGGAACAACGTTTCCAGGTAACTCCAGATTATGGTGCGCCGCCACCGGCTGTGGACGGATCACTCTGACAGCCACAGGGTCCTGCGCCAGCGCGGCAAGCGGAAAGGCAAGAAGGGCCAGTCCACTTCTTCTCCTCAGCATGAACCCCATCAAGAGACCCCCATGGCGGTCCGCGCCGCGTCGGGAAGGCGTCGCTTAAAGCTCACGTAAAGGCAGGGCACGACGAACAGAGTCAGGACAGTCGCACCCAGGACACCGCCAACGATGGCGCGTGCCAGGGGAACATTAGCGTCGCCGCCTCCGACACCGAAAGCCATCGGCAGGACGGCGAACAAGGAGGTGAGAGAGGTCATGAGGATCGGCCGCAGCCGGATGCGCGCTGCCTCCAGAATTGCCCCGCGGGGGTCGAGCCCCTCCCCGAGACGGCGATTTGCGAACTCTACCAGGACGATGCTGTACTCAACGACGATACCGACCATCATTACCATGCCCATCAACGACTGGATGTTGATTGTCGTGGAGGTGGAGAACAACAGAAAACCCACGCCGATAAAACCCAGCGGAACCGTGAGCAGAATGATGAACGGATCGAGAAATGAGCGCAACAGAGCCACCATCACCAGATAGACCAGGATCACGGCCAGGACCAGTCCGAAGGCAAGCTGCCGGAACGAATCACGCATGATCTGCACCTCTCCGGCCAGCGTGTACGAATATCCCTTGTTGGCAAACTCCGTGCCCCCGACTTCGTAGTAAATGCCGCGTTCGGAGCGTTTGCGAACCGGCGCGATCTCGTCAGAGGCGCCGAGCCGACGCTCGATGCGGCGAACCACGGAGCCAACATCATTCCCCAAAGCGACACCGGCGTAAACGTCGATGACCCGTGTGATGTTGCGATGGTTGATTACCGCCGGACCCTGCTTACGCGACACGTGCACGAGCGTTCCCAGAGGGACCGGCACCCGGCTCCGGGCTCCGGTCACTGGCACGTTGAGGATGGCATCCAGGGAAGTCAGATCCGCCTCCGGATACTGCGCCCCAATGAAATAGTGGTTGCCATTGCGTTCGTCGATCCAGAAAGCGGGATCAAAGTTGACGCTGGAGTTCGTGGCCGTCACCAGGTTCTTCATGATGTCTTCGACGTTCACGCCCGCGTAGGCTGCCTTGATGCGATCAATCTGCACATCAATGATCGGGTAGTCGAGCCTCTGTGCGATTCGAACGTCCACCACTCCCTGTACGCCGGCGATCTCCTCTGCCATCCGGGTTGCGATGAGGTGCGAGGTCTCCAGGCTACTCCCCTGAATCTGGAGGTGGATCGGCGCTGGCTCTCCCAGATTCACGGCCGCCGTGAGCAGACCTCCCGTGTCGAAGGCGAACTCGGTTCCAGGAAACTCCCTCATCAGTCTCTCTCGCAGGCGCTCGGCGATGGCAGAAGCTCCCGGTGAGTCCCATCTGTCCTTGAACTGAACCAGAATAAAAGCATCCATCGGGCCAGTGTTAGGAGTGTAGGCGGCCGGCCAGTCCATGAGCACGCCAATGTTGGAGATCAGTATCTTGAGATTCGATCCAGGATGACGCTCGATTCTCGGGTACTCCGGATCCGGCTCCCCCACCTCCTCGATGATGGCTCGCTCAATGGCGCTCACCGTGGCCTCGGTCTTCTCGATGCGGGTTCCCGAGGCGAGCCTCACGTAGATCTGGAGCTGGCCCGAGTCCACCTCCGGAAAGAGCTCCTGACCACACAGCGCAAGCAGCAGCCCCGCCGCCAGAAGCAGCAGTGCTGCTCCTCCCAGCACCTTCCAGCGCGCCGTCAGCGCCCGGTCTACAAGACCGGCGTAGCGGGCGGCGAAGCGCTCCATGGACCCGCACCCGGCGTTCCCATCCCCTTCACTACCACCAACCGCATGCCGATGCCCTCCGAGCGCGCCCGGAAAGTGGCCGCAATAGGCTGGGATGAGGGTGATGGAAATGAAATACGAGGCGATGATCGCCAGAGTCGCCGAGAGGGCCAACGGGGTGAACAGGAAGCGGGCCATGCCCGAAAGGTAGACAATCGGATAGAAGACGACGATGAAGGTAATGGTCGAGACCAGGATCGGCAGCGACACTTCCTGCGTCCCTTCGATGGCTGCATTGACAGGGGATTTCCCCATGCGCGCATGCCGTGCGATGTTCTCCAGCACAACGATTGATTGATCGACCAGGATACCGACCGCAAGCGCCAGCCCCCCCAAGGTCATGGCGTTCAGCGTCTCGCCGCTGTAGAACAAACCCACCAGCGCCACGAGGATTGACAGCGGTATCGCCAGTGAGATGATGAGGGTCGAGCGCAGATTGCGCAGAAACAGAAACACCACCGCAGCCGCCAGAAGCGCGCCAAGGCCGGCGGCGATTTGCAGTCCGCGGATCGATTTCCTCACGTACACCGACTGATCGAGCACGACCTCAAGCGCCAGGTCCCCGGCTCTCGGATCCATCTCCCTCAGCCGCTGTAGGATGCGTTCCAAGCGGCTCCTGATCGCGTCAACGATCTGGATCGTGTTAGCGCCCGGTTGGCGGTAGATGGGGATATACACTTGTCGGCGGCCATTGATGCGCACCACATTGGTCTGGATCTGCGATGAATCTTTGACGCGGCCCACATCTCGCAACAGCACCGGGCCAGAATCACGCATGGCCACCGGGATGTCGTTGAGCTGATCGACATGCTGTGGCATGGCGTTGGCGAAGATCTGAAAGTCGATGTCTCCCGACTTGAGGTTGCCCGCGGGAATGAAGACGTTTTGCTGTTTGAGAGCGCGCACTATGTCCATAGGTGAGAGATTCCGGACTTCCAGTTTCTCGCGGTCGACGTAAGCCAGGATGCGGCGCAGCTTTCCCCCATAGACCGCGGGAGCGATGACGCCCTGGATCGATTGCAGGCGATTGCGCAGCTCGAAGTAGGCCACATCGTAGAGGGCTTCCTCGCTCATGGTGGGGCTTGAGACACTGACCAGGCACAGCGGCACCGACGCCGTCGGATCGAACGGCATAACCATGGGAGGGATCGTCCCCGGAGGCAGGTAGAACATGTCACTCATGGCGTAGGAAGTTACCTGGCTCATGGCGGTGGCGAGGCTGATCCCCTCGTTGAAGAAATCTTTGACGACACTCACACCGAGCATGGCCTTACCTTCCTGGTGCTCGATGCCGACCGACTGGCCAGTCCAGCGCTCGAGCCGGCTCATGATGTCCCGCTCCATCACCTCGGGTGGCATGCCCGGGTAGAAGGTCACGATCTGCACGGCCGGTGTCGTAAAGATTGGCAACAGATCCGCAGGCAGCTTCTGGTAGGAGACAATGCCCAGAACGAGGGCCGCCAGGGCCACCACGATGACGAGGTATGGGTTCTTGAGGGCTAGCTTCGTCATGTTCTCAGGTATCTCAAACTCCGGCCCTGGTGATCGGACCCGAGGCAGGCTGCGATTTTGGAGGCTATTGTAGAAATTTACTCTGATCCACGCTTCCGAGCACCCACTTAATGGGCTGTCGATCAATTCATGTCTGTCCCGTATCTACTTATCCAACAACAACTTAGTTACTGGCTCTTCCTCTGCCGCTCTCCTCGAAAAATTAATTGCCCCTGATCCGCTCGGCCACCCCTACACCGGCCTCTTCCGGGCCGCCCATAGCGGCGAGGGTTCCGCTCCTGCGCGGGATTACCTCAACCAACCGTAGGCTTGAAGGAAACGCTGCAGGCGGGAGTCCCGGGTTGAGAGAGGCGGGATCCAGACACCCAGTGGCGTGCGCTTCCACCAGGCTCCGGACGGATCATCAGAAGGGACGAACTCGTAACGGTACAGGACGGCGCGCACGTAGCGGGGCCGTGAGCCGGGGAACGGGTCGTTCGCCAGCAGGTCGAGAGCACCGGGGTCACTGTGGAGCAGCTTCCACACCAGGTGGAGCGTCCACGGATACCGCTGTGGAGTCGACATGGCCGCGAACCAGATCTGCCAGTCGAGCCGGTAGTGGTACGGCGTGATGATGCACGGCCGGCGGGATGGATCTCCCGGTTTGCATTTGAATTCATACTCTTTCCACCGGGTCGAACGTGTCAGAACCGCATCGTCCGTCCCCTCAAAAACGATCTCACGGCGCTCTTTGCCCACGCTCCCGAACGCCCCGTACGTGTTCACCAGCTTCAGGCGGCCAAATGACGTGTTCATTGCCTGGCGGTCCGAGAGAAGGTTGTGGACCGGGTAGTAGCTGAGGATCATGACCACGACAACGAGCACCACCACCGCCCAGCGATGAGATCGTGAGGGGCTGGCGCGCTCGGCGGCGCGCTCAGCTCGGGACACAAGCTTTGCCGGCAGCACGCGACGCAGCAGCGAATCATCGAAACAGGCCAGGATCGGCACGATTGTGAGCCAGTTGAGAAACGACAAATTGCCGCTGATGATCAGCGTGACCTGGAGCGAGAGCATGAGAAGGCCGGCCGTGTGCCGGGCCAGACGGGGCCAGAACGCAAGCCACGGCACCAGGAGCTCTATGAAGTGGTTGTACAGAACACCCATGCGCTGAAACCACGCCGGCATAAAGTGCAGGATCCGGCTGAGCGGGTTCGGGATCGGCTGCGTCTCGTAGTGGTAGTCGAGGCAGGTGAGGTCACGCCAGCAGGCATCTCCGCGAATCTTGATCAACCCCGCACCCAGCATGATGCGGAAGATGAGCCAACGCATGAGCCATAGGACAGGGGCCGGCGGCGGCCGGCGAGGGAAGGGGCGGGCATCCAGGAGCGGACACAGAAAGATGGCCAGAAAGCCGGTCTCGAGAAGCTGAATCTCCCAGCCATAGCCGTACCAGTCCTGGCCGATGAACGTGAACGAGAGGTAAACGGCCCACAGGAGTATCAGCATGACGGCATTGGCGTAGCCGCAGAGCACCACGAAAGACAGGGCAGCTCCGCCGTACGCCATTGTGGTCAGGAGACCGTCGGAAGCGCCCAGCCAGAACAGGCTGGGGAATTGCAGGGAGGCGTCAAAACGGGATCCGACGTGAGCCTCGACACGCTCGAGGTAGGACTGGGCCGGCAGCAGTCCGTTCTCTCCGATGAGAGGCAGAACCTGCTGAGCCAGTGAAAGGAATGCAATGAAGTAGACCAACCCCAGCAGCCGCAGGACGATGAACCGGGTGAGCCAGTAGGTGGTTCTGGCCTGTCCTCGGGCCCGTAATCTGTTGGTGACCTGTTCGAGGGATCGACGAAATCGCCCCAGGAGGGAAACAACCCCGCCAGGGGAGCTACCCACCTCCGGGAATGAATCCGCTTTCAGGAATGCGAACATCCGGCCCATGATACTGGCAAGTCTCTCTTAGTTTGCTATATCATAAAAGTTAGTTGGCCCTTCACTTCGTTCGCACTGGAGATCCCGATGGCCCACAAGGAGCGGCGCATGAAACCGGTTGCTGGCACCCGCCGCGCCACGTCTAGGACACGCGCCGACCGGAAATCGTCTATCGAGGCGGTCGAGTATATCGCCCACCTGGCGCGGGAGTTCGGCTCGACCCTCGAGCTCAAACAGGTTCTGAGCAACGTCGCTACGGGGATCCGCGAGCACATCGATTACGACACTTTTGCCATCCTGCTGTTGGATGATCTGGGCGAGCAGCTCTACTTTCACTTCGCGGTCGGGTACTCCGACGAAGTCGTCCAGAACTGGAGGTTCGGCCTCGGGCAGGGTTTGGTGGGGACGGTGGCTGCAAACCAGGAAGTCGTGCGCGTGAACGACGTACGCAGCGACCCGCGCTACATCGGGGCGGCCCCGGAGCTGCGCTCGGAGCTGGTCATCCCTCTCATTGTTAAGGATCGTACGATCGGCGTTCTCGACGTCGGCAGCCACCAACCGGATCATTTCAGCGAAACGCACCAGCAGCTGCTCACCTTCCTGGCCGGGCATCTCGCGAACGGAATCGAGAACGCCCGCCTCTACGAGAGCGTGCGCGATCAGGCGAGCATGCTGTCTGTGATGCACGAGGTCAGCCGTGATCTGACTTCGATCCTGGACCGTAAGAAGCTCCTGCACACGATTGCGGAGCTGGTGAAGCGCATTGTCGACTACCAGCTCTTTTCGGTGATGCTCTGGAACGAGGAGACACAACTTCTCGAGAACACCTTCATGCTGCGCTTCGACGAGCGCTTCACCCAGAAGGGGGGATTCCCACTGGGCCATGGCGTGACCGGCACGGTCGCCGCCCTGCGCCAGCCTATGCGCGTTCCGAACGTGCATCTGAACCCGCACTACCAGCGCTGCGAGCACTCTGTGGAAGTTCGTTCGGAGCTCGCCGTTCCGCTGGTGTTCAAGGACCGCCTCATTGGGGTGCTCGACCTGGAAAGCACTGAGTACAACGCCTTCACCGAACAACACCTTCAGATGCTATCCACGCTCGGCTCCTACGTCGCCGTGGCCCTGGAGAACGCGCGCCTCTACGAGAAGGTGATCGAGAACGAGCAGCGCCTCGAGACCGATCTGACCACGGCCCGGGAGATCCAGCGCGGGCTCCTTCCGGAGAGCGGCCCGGACGTGCCCGGCCTGGACATCGGCCTCGTCTATGAGCCGGCTCGGGAACTGGGCGGAGATTTCTTCGAGTTCCTACCTTACGGAGAGAAGAGACTCGCTTTCGCGGTGGGGGATGCTGCCGGCAAGGGCACCGCCGCTGCTCTGTACGGCTCCCTCGCCATCGGCATTCTGCGCGGGCAGGTCGTCAAGCAGACTCTCGATCCGGCAACTATGCTGGAGCAAATCAACCAGCAGCTTCACAAGCCGCGCATCGAGAACCGTTTCGTTGCCATGACCTTCGGAATTTTCGATGCGCGCGACAAATCCCTTCACCTGGCCAACGCCGGCTTTACCCGCCCCGTGCTCGTTCGGCACGGCAACAGCGAGCAGCTCAAGATTGAAGGGATCCCGCTCGGCCTTCTGCCGGACAGCCGCTACCAGGCTCAGAAGCTCTCTCTCGAGAGCGGCGACATGGTCGTGTTCTGTTCCGACGGAATCCACGAAGCGATGAACAAGTGCTCCGAGGAGTTCGGCATGCGGCGCCTGCAGAACCTTCTCACCGAGGTCGCCGCGAAGCCGGCCGAGGAGATCGCCTGCGATCTCCTGCGCTCCACGGATCGTTACATTGCCGATCCTGCCGCCTCGAAGGACGATCGTACGATCGTCGTGCTCAAGGTCCGCTGAACCGCCACCCTCTCACCCGTCTCACAGCTCCCTGAGATCGCGCAGGATCTCCCGGCTGGCGTTCATGCCCGGTCCTCCCATTACACCTCCTCCGGGATGCGCGCCGGATCCGCACAGGTAGAGCCCCCTCAGCGGACACCGGTAGTGGGCCCAGCCCGGGGCCGGCCTCATGAAGAAAATCTGATCGGGCGTGATCTCTCCGTGGAAGATATTCCCCTCGGTGAGACCGTACTGCTGCTCCAGATCCCAGGGAGAGAGAACGTCCCGGGCAATAATGGCGCTCTTGATATTGGGCGCGTATTCGGCAATCGTGTCAATGATGACGTCGGCAACCTTCTCGCGGATTTCAGGCCACGTGCCCTCCTTGAGATGGTAGGGCGCGTACTGAACGAACAGCGACATGACGTGCTTGCCCTTCGGTGCGAGTGAGTCGTCCATGACCGAGGCGATGTTACCGTCGATGATGGGACGGCGCGAAGGGCGGCCGTACTTCATGTCATCAAAGGCCTCTTCCAGGTAATCCATGCTGGGGGCTATCGCGAACATGGCCTGGTGATGCGGGGCGGCGGGGTCCTTTCCCGGCAGGCACTTCCAGTCCGGCAACTCGCTCAGAGCACAATTCACCTTGATCGAAGTGCCCTGGATCTTGAACTTGCGAATGTCCTCGAGGAACTCGGGGTCGAGGTGCTCGGAATCGACGAATCCGAGGTAGGTGCGCTTGGGATCGGCATTTGAAACTACCATGCGGGAAGGCAGCTCGTCCCCATTTTTCAGAACCACGCCCGAAGCCCGGCCGTTGCGCACCAGAACTTTTTCCACCTGCGAATCGGTGTGGATCTCGACCCCCCACTCCTTGCACGCTTCCGCCAGAACTTTCGTGATGCTACCCATACCGCCGCGCACGTAACCCCAGGCGCCCGGAATACCGTTCACACCACCCATCACATGGTGCAGAATTACGTAGGCCGAACCAGGTGTCATGACTCCCACTCCCGTACCGACCGTCCCGCTCGTAGCAATGGTGGCCTTCATCTCGGTAGATTCGAAGCGCTTGTCGAGATACTCCGCCGAGGAGGCCATCATGAGCTCCATGAAGTGCCTCATATCCTTCTTGCCGAGCGCCTGGACCTTTCTCCCTAGCCTCAGGTAGGACCAGTAGTCCTTAATCCCTACCGGGGGGAATTTCGGTGGTGTGGTGCGCATGATATCGTCGAGCAGCGGGCGCAGGCGCATCAGGTCTTGGTCGAAGCGCTCGAAAGCACCGACATCCTTCGTGGAGAACTTGGAGATCTCCTCACGCTGCTTGACCGGATCAGCTCGATGCGTCAGGAAGTAGCGCCCGTCCGGATAGACCCAGAAGCTGCTGGGATCAGGAATCATGACCTCGTATCCGCGTTCCACCATGCGGAAGTCCCGGATGACTTCAGGGAGCATCAGGCTGCTGACATAGGACGTGCGGCTGACTCGGAATCCCGGGGCGATTTCCTCCGTGACGCAGGCACCCCCGACGATGGAACGTTTTTCGAGGACCGTGACCTTGAGCCCCGCCTTTGCGAGGTATCCGGCAGCGATGAGACCGTTATGGCCTCCTCCGATTACAATTGCATCCACTTTGGACCGGGACATATTCAAGTTCCTCCTATTGGTTCGGCCGCCTCAGATTCCGAATAAAGGTCACACCCTTGCCGTCATCGGCGAACGGGCCGATGCCTCCCCCAGCTCGGATCGTATCGAAAACCGGCCGCAGCGCGGAGAAATGCACCTATCGCACGACCCGGTAGGCTGTTCAGCGGGCGATCAATACAGAATTTAGGGACTACTTTATCAGGATCAGGATTGGATCGGCAACCACACTAGAACGCACCCCGGTGAGTTGTGCGACGCGATTACCGATCCCGGTACGTGGAGATTACGGGATCTCGCCGCCGACAATCTGCTTGACGGTGCATCCGGCAGGAAATCTATCATCGGACCGAATCTGGTTGACCAGAGCAACCGTCGTGCCAGGTACGCTCGAAGGGTAACTCTTCTCGAACTCCTGGATTGAAAGGCCTACGGACAGCTTGACGGTCCGGATGCGCGCCGGCTGCACGTTCAGTACCCTCGAATCCGTCAGACGCAGGAAGCTTTCGAGCGAGGCCTTGACGGTTTTCTCGTGCTCCGCCCAGGTCTGCGCACGACCATACCCGAGCAGGCGGTAGACGTGCTCGCCGTGCTTCAGGAAAGCAACGGTGCCTCGCAGCACTACGGTTGTTCCATCACCGATCTTGAAGCTCGCCCAGACCGAAGGCACTTCATTGATCTCTCGATCCCATCGATCAATGACCACCAGCCTCTCGATGGCACCAAACTCCTCCAGCGCCCCGACATTCGAATCTGCATCGTCCAGCGTGAGCTCGAGCATCGCCTTCTTGTTGGGGCTGACACCGGCCACGCGCTGCCTCTGGTTCACCGTTTTCCATCCATCTGGAAAGCGGAGCTGAAACTCGAACTCCGGATGATAGAAATCGCGGTCCTTGAAATAGCCGTGGCGGGGATCTTCGCCGAAGACGAGTCCATCGATCCGGTCAAGGTACGTGTCGCGCCCGACACGCAGATCGCCGGGCGATTTCTCCAGGCGAGAGATACCCTCCTTTGCTCTCGCTTCCCGATCTTTCGGATCGGGATGAGTCGAGAGCCACGAAGGGATGCGTCCACCGTCCTCTGGGCCGCTCACGCTGCCGAGCATGGCAAACACCTTCGGCATCTCTCCCGGATCGTAGCGGGCCCGATCCATGTATCGCAGTCCTAAGTTGTCCGCCTCACGTTCATCGTCACGAGAGTATTTGAGGAACAGAAGCCCCAGGCTCGTCTCTGCGAGCCCTCCGAACCTCCGTAGCTCGGGGCTCACGGCCATGCCAACGCCCATTCCAAAGGAGGCGAGCTGAGATTTGCTGATGCGATTGACCGAGTGCTTTCCGGTCACATGCCCGATCTCGTGCCCCAGCACAGTGGCCAGCTCCGCTTCCGAGTTGAGATAGGCCAGGATCCCTCGTGTTATATAGATGTAACCTCCCGGCAGGGCAAAAGCATTCACTATCGGGTCATCGAGAACACGGAATGTCCAGGGCAGACCCGGGCGCTCCGATTTGGCCGCCAGATTCTTTCCCATGCGCTCCACATAGGCCTGGATGTCCGGATCCTCATAGATACCCATAGAAGCGACGATCTCCCTGTCCGCTTCTTGTCCCATCGAGATCTCGCTCGCCTCCCCGATGAATGAGAGCTGCAGCTTGCCCGTGGCG
>JAPUKU010000023.1 GCA_027295505.1 Acidobacteriota bacterium | reverse complement strand
GGGTGTGGGCCGCAAGGACGAGGCCATCCGGGAGGGAATACGGGCAACGGAGCAGTTACCCATCTCCAAGGATGCATTAGCGGGCGTCGGGCCAGTGCTTGATCTGGCATTCATCTATACCAGGGTAGGAGATCACGACGCGGCGCTCGACCAGATCGAACTTCTGCTTTCAGAGCCCAATTTTGTGTCGATTGAGCTCTTTCGGCGGGGGCCCATCTGGCAGCCGCTGCGGCAACACCCGCGCTTTAAAAAACTCGTGAAGCGGTACGGATCGAGCTAAGGGGCTTACTGGATCTGGTGGAAGTTCCAGAAGAGGCCCTTCTTCTGGATGAGCTCGTCGAACGATCCGATTTCCTTGAGCTCGCCGTGCTCGAAGACGGCGATGTTGTCGCAGGCCTCGATCGTCGAGAGCCGGTGGGCAATGATGATCGATGTCCGGTCCCTGAGGATCTGGCGGATCGCTTCCATGAGGTGGTGCTCGTTCTGCCGGTCCACGCTGGCGGTTGCTTCATCGAGCACGATCATGGGGGGATCAAACACCAGAACGCGGGCGAACGAGAGAAGCTGTTTCTCTCCGACCGAGAAATCGCTTCCCCCCTCGTGAACCTCCATGTCGAGCCCTCCCCGGCTCTCTAGAGCATCCCAGATCTGGGCCTGCCGGCACTTCTCTATGAGCAGCTCATCCGAGAAGCCCGCTTTGCCCAGCGTCAGGTTCTCCCTCACCGTTCCCTGGAACAGATAGATCTCCTGGTGCACGACGCCGATCTGGCTGCGCAGGTCGGCCTTGTCCCACTCGGTAAGATTCTTTCCGCCAAAACTGATCGTCCCCCGGGTCGGCTCATAGAAGCGCAGCAGCAGCCGGATGAGTGAGCTCTTTCCCGCTCCGGTGGCGCCCACGATGGCGAGCGACGAGCCCCCCGGGATCTTCAGGTTGATATCGGTCAGGGCGTTCTGGTCCCGCGTGGGATAGCGGAAGCTGACATCCCTGAACTCGATATCGATGTCGCTCAGCCGCGCCGGATCGCGCCCTTCCCGGTATTCCATCTCCACCGGCTCTTCCAGGATGTCGAGCACCCTCTCCGCGGAGACCTTGGCATTTAATATGAGGTTGTACTTCTCGATCAGATCCCGGAGCGGGTAGAACAGGTTCCGGTTGTACCCGAGAAACGCCACGATTACCCCCAGGGTGATCTTTCCCTGAATCGCCCAGTACCCTCCCACGCCGATCAGGGTCGCCATCGCCACCCCGTTGAGCGAATGGATCGTCGGCTGCATCAGCGCGTAGGTCCGAAGGGATTTCATCTGGGCCCCGTAATGCTTATCCACGATCCCGCTGAAGGTATCCATCCGGGGACCCTGGGCTGCGAGACGCTGGATCGTCGCCACCGCGCCGACGTTCTCCCCGAGAAACGCGTTCATCTCAGAAAGATGGGTGCGAACCGCCCGGTAGGCGGTGTGCAGATGCTTACTGAAGATCTGGACCGCCACCACGATGAGGGGGAAGGTGATGAGCACCACCAGGGCGAGCTGCCAGTTCAGCCAGAACATCGCGCCCAGCGTTCCGGTGATGATAAGGACATCGAGCACCGTCATCGATATGGAGGCCCCGAACAGCTCTCCCAGCGTCCGGACATCATTGACGACCCGCGTGAGCGGCCGGCCGATCGGGTTTCGATCGAAGTAGGTCACCGGCAGATGGGCGATGCGGGTAAAGAGCAGGGTCCTGAGATCGTGCTTCACCTTCTCACCGGCCGACTGGATGAGGTATGCCTTGAAGATGTCAAACACGTACTTGGCCGCCACCAGCCCCAGAAAGAGCCAGCAGATCCTGTACAACAGCGCCCGGTCGGGGCTGGGCATGGCGACCGTATCGACGGCTCTTCCCAGCAGGATCGGTGTGAGCAGATCGATCCCGGTGGAGAGAACGATCAGGCTAATCCCGGCCCCGAAACGCAGCGAGTACGGGCGCACGATGGGCAGGAAGTGCCTGGCCAGATCCCGGTAGCTGAACGAATCCGTCTTTTCAGGCCTCAGGCTCATAGAATCGAATCCGCCTCCAGGCTGTCCTTCCGGCTCTCGAGGCTTCTCTCGCTCGTCTGCCAGAGCGCTCCGTAGAGCGACACCGACTGGAGCAATTGCTGGTGATGGCCCTTGGCGACGAGCTTTCCCTTGTCCAGGATCCAGATCTCATCCAGGCTCGGCATGATCGAGAGCCTGTGGGAGGCGAAGATCAGCGTCAGGTCGGGATACTCGGTCAGGAGATTTCTCAGGATGCGGCGCTCGATCTCCACATCGACAGCGGAGAAGGCATCATCAAGCAGCAGCAGCCTGGGTTTTCGGATCAGCGCCCGGGCCAGGGCGAGGCGTTGCTTCTGGCCCCCGGAGAGGTTGACCCCTCTCTCCCCGAGGTACGTGTCGTACTTGTCGTGCAGCTCCTCGATCTCATCCTCCATGCAGACCGTGCGGATGACCTTCCGTGCCTCCTGCCCGTCCACGCTCCCGGGCATGCCGAGCTCGATGTTCGTGGTGACCTTCTCGCTAAAGAGAAAGACCTGTTGCTCCACGGTGCTGATCTTCCTCCTGAGCTCCACCAGGGGAATCGAAGCCACATCCTTCCCCTCGAAGAACACGGTCTCCTCGGGAGGCTCATAGAGCCTCACGATCAGGTTGAAGAGCGTGCTCTTGCCCGCCCCCACCGGCCCCACCACTCCGATCTTCTGCCCCTCATGAACCTTCAGGTGCGAGAGCTTCAACCCGAAATGGTCGCCGTCCCCGTTCGACTCGTAGGCGTGGTGCAGATGGTTGATCTCGAGCAGAGGCGCTTCCTTCCTCTCCACGGCCGGCGTGCGCACCGAGGTGACCTGCGGAATCCCCAGGATCTGCTGGAGCCTGCGGTGGGCTGCCACCCCCTCCCGGCTCATCGTTACCGCCCAGCCGATCGCCTCCATGGGCCAGGAGAGCTGCACCACGAAACGCTGGAACGCCACGAACGTTCCCACGGTAATCGCCCCGTTGATCACGTCCATGCCTCCGACGATCAGGATCATGAACAGGCCGAGGTGCGTGAGAACCGTCAGCGAGGGGGTGAACCTGGCCTCACAGCTTGCCATGCGGATCCCCTCCTCCTGGTACTCCTCGCTGAGATCGAAGAAGCGCTGGCGCACCCGGTTCTCGAGAACCAGCGACTTGATCAGCCGGATCCCTCCGAACGTCTCCTGGGTGAAGGCGCTGATGTTCGACATCTTGACCTGCATCGACTCGAACAGCCGGTCGATGCGGTCGCCCACGGTGGTGGTGATCCAGGGAACGAGCGGGGCGAAGAGCAGCGCCAGGATCGTGAGCTTCACCGAGAGGTAGAGCATCACCGGAACGAAGATCAGGAAGCTGATGATGGCATCCACGGTGATCAGCACTCCCGGCCCCACGGCTTCTCGTATCGCCTGGATGTCGTTGGTGGCGCGCGACATCAGATCGCCCGTGCGGATCGTCTGGTAACGCGCCAGGGGCAGGTTCTGGAGGTGGTTGTAAAGATCCAACCTCAATCCCCGGGCGATCCTGTGGGAAGTTCCCATCAGGTACATGCGCCACACGTAACGCAGGCCGGACTGGCACACCATGAGGAACAGGAACCCCGCCCCGGCCCAGAGCACCCTCGGGACGTTCTTCTCCGGGATCCCGTCGATGGCCTCCCTGACCATGAGCGGCAGGCCCACGTTGATCCCGTCAACGAGGATGAGTGCAGCGAGACCGATGGCGTAGTTGCGGCGGTGCTCATAAAGATGACCCCAGAAGGGGTAACGCCGCAGCTTAGCCAGGATTTTCTGATAGATAGCGATTTCTCCTGAGCCCGGATCCGGCCGGAGCCCTGCCCGGCCGCTCTCACACGAGGTGGGGATGGATGGGCCTAACGTGTCAGGATACCAGAGGCGTCAAGGCAACCGAACCCACCCCGAAGGCACGGCTCGGAAGAAGCGAAACCAGCAGCTAAGTGCGTGTTTCAGGTGCGGCCCCCCCCAGGACAGTTCAGGTCCGGGAGGTTGGCCGGGGCGCCAGGGGAGGAGTCCCCGCTCAATTCCCCGGACCAGGCGCGCTCTTTCGGGTCGGTGGCTTGCCCTGCTTGATGGCGCTCATGGCCAGGGCGATCATCGAGCCAATGTCGGCCACGCTTGCCGGCAGGACCAGCGTGGTGCTCTCCTTCGCCAGCTCTCCGAACCGGGTGATGTAGTTCTCAGCCACCCTGAGCTGGATCGCCTCGTAGCCACCCGCCTCCTGGCTCGCTGACGCGACCTTGCGGAGCCCCTCTGCCGTGGCGGTGGCAACCGCCAGGATGGCCGCCGCCTCACCCTCGGCCTCATTGATCTGCTGCTGCTTCTTGGCCTCTGATGCCTTGATGACCTGTTGCTTGGCGCCCTCGGCGGCGTTGATCACCGCTTCGCGCTCTGCCTCGGAGGTGAGAATCGTGGCCCGCTTCTCACGCTCCGCGCGCATCTGCTTTTCCATCGCATCGAGCACGTCCCGGGGCGGCGTGATGTTCTTGATCTCGTAGCGCAACACCTTGACCCCCCAGGGTTCGCAGGCCTTGTCCAGCTCATCCACCACCTGCATGTTGATCGATGTTCGTTCCTCGAAGGTTCGGTCCAGGGCGATCTTGCCGATCTCGCTACGCAGCGTGGTCTGCGCCAGCTGCGAGATAGCGAACAGGTAATTGGTGACACCGTACGAAGCCCGCTGCGGGTCCATCACCTTGAGATACAGCACCCCGTCCACACCAACCTGCACGTTGTCACGCGTGATGCACATCTGCTCGGGGATATCCACCGCTACTTCCTTGAGCGAGTGCCTGTACTGGATCACGTCCAGAAACGGCAGCAGGATGTGAAATCCGGCCTGAAGTGATTGGTTGAACTTGCCGAGGCGCTCAACGATATAAGCCTTCTGCTGCGGTACGACTACCGCAGTCTTGGCGATGACGATGATGACGAAGATTGCAACAGCGCCGAAGATGATCGTGGTCATGGTCATGATGGGTTCCCCTGAAAGGCAGTCCGGTTAACGGTCAGGATTCTTTAATGAATAACGTCAGTCCCTCCACTCGATCGACGACACACCGCTGGCCCTTGACGAGCGGCCGGGCTCCGATGTTCCTGGCATTCCACGATGTCCCCCTGAACTCCACCTTGCCCAGACCGTCCGGGGCCAGGTCCTCCAGGGGCACCGCCCCTTCTCCCTTGACGGAGTCAACGGTGCCGGCCTGCTCGGCGCGGGCCGCGATCTTCTTCATGATCGGGGTGCGCAGCGTGAGCAGAGAGACGATCGACAGGGCGGAGAACAGGAACCACTGAAACCAGACCGGCCCGGCCAGCCCGACCACCTTCAGCACCCCCACGAGCAGGGCGGACACGCCGAAGAACACCAGGATGATGCCGCCTGGGATGACCACCTCCACCCCCAGCAGCGCCAGCCCGAGCAGGATCCAGACCCACCACGTCATGCTGTTCCCCCGGCGCCGCTCACCAGCGCGTCAACTCCTAGCAAACCAGAATAATTATTTCGCGGTAGCGTATCGACATCGTGGCCAGTAGTCAACCGCCGGCGCGCTCCCGGCCCACGGGTACTCGTGGCTCGGGGAGGATGCGACCGATTCTTTACCCGACCCGCTGACCCGGTCGCTGAAAACGAGTGCCGGGAGAGAACCGCTCAGCCCGTCATGTCAACGCGGCGCTTGCGGAAGATGCGATGAAGTTTGGCGAGATGCCGGCCACGGTACAGGTTCTGGTCCGCGTCGGCGATGGCGCGAGCGCCGTGAGCAAATGTGGTGAAGCCGTCGAGCTGGAAATGGCTCTCGATGATAATCCGATCGGCTCGCCTGCGGCCAAGCACGCGCCGGATGTCCCACAGGGTGGCGGACCATATCAGCCCGTTCTCATGCTCGCGGGCGTTCTTGCTGTGGTCGAAGCTCTTGAAGTTCACATCCTCGTCTACTCGGCGCACGCACGGCGGGTCGTAGCGATCGCCTAGCATGATGCCATCCCAGGTCATCACCGACGTGCGGTACCGGGCGCTCTTCTTGTCCGCGTAGAAGCTGGCGGCAAAGTAGTCACCGAACCCCTCGCCCATCGCGGCGGCCTGGATCGACTGGCCGAAGTCCGGACAGATTGCGTCCTGCAGGGCGTGGGCGAACTCGTGCAGGATGGTCTCACCATCTTCGGCGTCGTCGATGCCGCCTGTTCCGAAGGTGAGCCTCTTGAGCCCCGGGCTGTACCACGAGTTATCCTGCCGCGTGCCGTTCACGTTGACGGCGAGGGCGGTGCGAAAGATTGCGCGCTTCCGGCGGAAACCGAGCGCTTCCAGGTAGCGGATCGCCTTGTCGAGATGATAGTAGACCATCACCTCCTCGAAGCCGTTTCCCTTGGAGTCGAAGTAGAAGCGCAGATCGCGTCTCTTGATGCGACCCTTCGTGGGCCGCGTGGTAACCCGCTTGCCGTCGAGCCGGCCCTTCCCATCTAGGTCCCTCAACTTGACGTAACGGTAGGCGCGCGCGGGGTGGTGCTGCTTGGGCTGCCCGTTGGGCTGCAGCAGAAGCCGGTGATCGCCGAGCGCAGCAACCGGGTTGGGGTTGAACACGCGCGCCCGCCCGCTGGCCATGGCAAGGTTGTCGTAGCGGCTGAGCACGCCACCGGTGCGCGCGTTGATGAAGATGACCCACTCCTGGCGGGGAAGCTCCCGGTGAAGGCGGATCCGGAATGCCGGCAGCAATTTGCCATGCCTGGGGAACCACATCCTCTCCACAACCAGGACGCGCACCCTCCTCTTTGCCTTGCTGCGCAGCGCCTTCAGGGCGCGCTCCCGTGCGGCTTTCCGGGTGATGCGCCAGTCCAGCTTGTCGGGCAGGAGGTGTCGTGGCATGGCAAGGTTCTTGACCAGGTAGACACGTCGATCCCGGGCGACGTGAATGGTGACGTAAGCTCGGTGCACCCGCACGTGCAGGTGTCGCTGCAGGAAGATGACGTGGCTTGCTCCCAGGCTGTGGATGACTCTCTGTCGCCTCAGGAATTTCTGGACGCCCTTCAGGCCCAGCAGCTCGGCATTCGTGCCGAGGAAGCTTCGAGCGATCGCCGTGGCCGTGCCCCGGCCGCGCCTCGATCGAAAGCCCCAGAGTTCCCTGGGTGTGCCATACTGCTTGCCGGCGATAATCTTGCAGTTAGCCAGATCGAGACGATGCATGGGGTGAGCCACGCTACCACGTACGGTGCCCCGAAATGATAGTAAAAAACCATGCACCTTCGTGGCCGCAGCCTCCCTGGGGCGCAGCAGGCTCAACCGATCCCCCCCCTCCACGCAT
>JAPUKU010000229.1 GCA_027295505.1 Acidobacteriota bacterium | reverse complement strand
TTCGCCGGCGGAATCGGCGTCATGAACGTTGGGCACAGCCAGCCTTCCGTCGTGGAAGCGGCGCGCGAGCAGATAGCGCGCTTCACCCACACCTGCTTTCACGTGGTCATGTACGAGCCCTACGTGGCGCTGGCCGAAGCGCTCAACCGGCTGGCGCCGGGGCCGGGGCCGAAGAAGACGCAGTTCTTCAACAGCGGCGCTGAGGCGGTCGAGAATTCCGTCAAGATTGCCCGTGCCGCCACCGGCCGGCCCGCGGTGGTGTGCTTCGAGGACGCGTTTCACGGGCGCACGCTCCTCACCATGAGCCTCACGAGCAAGATCGTGCCGTACAAGAAAGATTTCGGGCCGTTCGCTCCCGAGGTTTACCGCGTGCCGTACGCGTATTGCTACCGCTGCTCCTACAACCTCACGTACCCGGAGTGCGAGCTGAGCTGTGCGAACGCCCTTCACGATGTGTTCAAGCGCTACGTCGAGCCCTCGCAGGTGGCGGCGGTGGTCGTGGAACCGATCCTGGGAGAGGGAGGCTTCGTGTGTCCGCCGGAGGGATACCTCAGGAGGCTTCAGGAGATCTGCAAGCAGGAGGGGATTGTGTTCATCGCCGACGAAGTGCAGACCGGCTTCGGGCGCACCGGTCGCATGTTCGCCTGCGAGCATTACGGCGTCGAACCGGACCTGCTCGTGAGCGCCAAGTCGCTGGCGGCCGGAATGCCTCTCTCGGCGGTCACCGGGCGCGCCGAGCTGATGGACAAGCCAATCGTGGGGGGCATGGGCAGTACCTACGGCGGCAACCCGGTCGCCTGCGCCACGGCCCTCGAGGCCGTGAAGCTCCTGGAAAAGACGGATCTGCTCGATCGGGCGTGCCAGATTGGTGAGACGACACGTGTGCGCTTCAGGAGCTGGGCGGAGCGCTTCCCGCTCATCGGGGATGTGCGCGGCATCGGAGCCATGAACGCGCTCGAGCTGGTACGCGATCGAAAGACCCGCGAGCCGGCCAAGGACGAGACGTCCGCGATCTCAAAATATTGCCTCGAGCACGGCCTCATCACCATCAGCGCCGGCACCTACGGCAACATCCTGCGCACGCTGATGCCCCTCAGCATCGCGGACGCGGAGCTCGCCGAGGGGCTCGACATCATGGAGCAGGGAATCGCCTCGGTGAGCAAGGGCTGAGAAACCGCTCTCCTAATCGGCTGTACAGCAACAATTTAGGGGGATCTCCTGTTAGGTGATCTCCTGTGGAGGCGAGCTCCATCCTTGACCCTGCGGCCGCAGCGAGGGTATATTTAGCCGAGGCTAAACTTAGAATTTTGCGGGACCAATCATGCTGAGCGCGGCCATCCAGGATTACCTGAAGGTCATCTACAAGGTGCACCGGGAGGCGGGGAAGGTCACCACCTCGGCCCTGGCGGAGCGCCTGTCGGTGTCGTCCGCCTCGGTGACCAACATGATCAAGAAGCTGGCGGAGATGAGGCTGGTCAAGCACACCCCTTACAAGCAGGTGGTTCTGACCCCGGCCGGTGAGAAGATCGCGCTCGAGATTCTGCGCCACCACCGGCTCCTCGAGCTGTACCTGGCGGAGGTCATGGGGTATTCGTGGGACCAGGTGCACGACGAGGCCGAGAAGCTCGAGCACGTCATCTCAGAGGAGTTTGAAGAACGCATGAGCGCGGCGCTCGGCCACCCCAGCGTCGATCCGCACGGGCATCCGATACCCAGCACAGACGGCAAGATCACCACTACCGATCACGGACGTCTGTCAGACTTGCCGAGCGGGTCCCACGCCGTGGTGCGCCGGGTGGACGATCGTGACGCGGATTGCCTGCGCTACCTCGAGCAGCGCGGCCTGGTCCTCAACGCGCGCGTCGAGGTGATCCGAAGGGAACCGTTCAATGGGCCCGTGGTGGTCAAGGTGGGAAGCGACGAGCACCATCTGGGGCTCGAGGTCGCGCGGCGTGTTTTCGTTGAAAAGACAGCCCCGGGCGCGGGCGAACCCGTCTCTGCCTCCTGATCTCTCCCTTAAGAATCTGAATGACCGTGCGTTTCGTGGAGCCGCTCGCTGAGGTAGCGCAGGACTCCGCGGATCGATACGAAGCCAGTGAGCTTGCCGTCGTCCACCACGGGGATGTGGCGGTAGTGCCCGGCGTACATGCGGTTGAGGGCGAAGGCGATGGAGTCGCTGGAGCGCAGGGTGGCGGGGTCATGGATCATGAGGTTGCGCACCAGGGTGCGCGACACATCAAGAGGGCGTCCGGCCACGTTGAGCAGCAGGTCGCGCTCCGTCAGGATGCCGACGAGGCGGTCGTCCTCTATGACGAACACACTGCCCTGATTGTTCTTCTTCATCAGGCCGATGGCGTGCCCGAGCGGCTCATCCGGAGCCACCACCAGGGGCTTGAGCGGCATGAGATTCTTCAGCGGATCTTCGAGAACCGTTTTCTGAAGACCCTCCCCCGGCTGTGGGATGTCCAGGGAGCGTAGATCGGCGCCGCACTGTTCACAATCGTCCGCGCCCTGGATGTTGTCGAAACTGCAGCTCGGGCAGTTCATGTGACCTCCCACGTGTCGGCGGATTTCAGCAGATCTTCGAGGTTGCCTTCCCCTTTCTCGGCAATGGCGGTATCCACCTGATCCTGCAGCAGGCGTTCGTACGTGGGCCTGACCACGGCACGAAACACGCCTACCGGCACCGGGAGCTCGGGATAGTTCATGCGCGTGAGCAGGTAGGCCAGGGTGGCGGAGTCCGCCCTCTCATCGTGCACCAGCAGATCCTCCTCCCGGATTCCATTGCCCAGGTCCACCGTCTCCGGAGAGACACCACGCAGGCGGATACCGCGATTCCGATCCTTGCCGAAGATCATCGGCTTGCCGTGCTCGAGCAGGAGCATGCGGTCATCGCGCACGTCGCGGGCGGCGAAAGGAGCGAACGTCTGGTCGTTGAAGATGTTGCAGTTCTGGTAGATCTCCAGAAACGAGGTTCCCTGGTGCTCGTAAGCGCGCCGCAGCATCGCCTGCAGGTGATCGGACCAGGTGTCCACCGAGCGCGCGATGAAGGTGGCTTCGGCGGCGATGGCCACGCACAGCGCGTTGATCGGGTTCTCGATGGTGCCGTCCGGGCTCGTCTTGGTGCGTTTGCCAAACTCGCTCGTAGGCGAGTACTGGCCTTTCGTGAGGCCGTAGATTCGGTTGTTGATCAGGATGACGTTGATGTGGAGGTTCCGCCGGAGACAGTGGAGCAGATGGTTTCCGCCGATGCTGAGGCTGTCTCCGTCACCCGTCACCACCCAGACATCGAGATCGGGGCGGGCTGCCTTGAGCCCCGTGGCAATCGGCAGTGCGCGGCCGTGGATGGTGTGGAAGCCGAAAGCGTTCATGTAGTATGGGAAACGGCTCTGGCAGCCGATGCCCGAGATGAACACCTGGTTTGCGCGTCTGAGACCCAGCTCGGCGAAGGTGCGCTGCACCTGCGCCAGGATCGAGTAGTCCCCGCATCCGGGGCACCAGCGCACTGTCTGGTCGCTGGCAAAATCCATCCGCGTCAGGGGACGCGGTTCCTGGATTACCAGACGCTCGCCGGCTTTGCTCATCCTGCACTCCCCAGAAGCTCTTCGATGCGCTGCTCGATCTCGGAAACCTGAAATGGTTTACCCTGCACCTTGCTGAGCGAGATCACTTCAGTGTGGGTGCGGCTGCTCAGAAGAAGCGCCAGCTGGCCCATGTTGAGCTCCGGAATCAGCACCTGCTTGAAGCGGGACAGCACGTCATCAATGTTGCGCGGGAACGGGTTGAGGTAGCGTAGGTGCGCCCGGGCCACCCGTCCGCCGCTGCGGCGCACGCGCTCGATGGCAGAAAAGATTGCTCCGTAGGTGCTGCCCCAACCCAGCACCAGCAGAGGGCCGTCCCCGTCGACCTCCAGCTCCGGAACGTTCTCCGCGATGCGGGCCACCTTCTCGGCCCGCAGGTGGGTCATCTTCTCGTGGTTGATCGGATCGTAGGAGACGTTGCCGGTGATGTCTTCCTTCTCCAGACCGCCGATGCGGTGCTCGTAGCCGAACGAGCCCGGTGTCACCCAGGGGCGCGCCAGCGTGGACGGGTTCCGCGCGTAGGGCTGGTAATTCACGGCGTCCGGTATCGACACTTCATCGAACTTGGGCAGATCCTCGACCTTCGGAATGCACCACGGTTCGGCGCCGTTGGCCAGGTAGCCGTCGGAGAGGAATATGACCGGTGTCATGTAGCGGATGGCGATGCGGAACGCCTCGATCGCCATGTTGAAGCAGTCGCTGGGGCTGCGGGGCGCCACGACCGCTACCGGGCATTCGCCGTGCCGGCCGAACAGCGCCTCCAGCAGATCACCCTGCTCCGTCTTGGTAGGCATGCCGGTGCTCGGCCCGACGCGCTGAACGTCGGCGATCACCAGGGGAAGCTCGGCCATAACCGCCAGGCCGAGGGCTTCACTCTTGAGATCGAGTCCGGGTCCGCTCGTGCCGCAGAGCCCCAGTGCTCCGCCGTAGGCGGCGCCGATGGCGGCGCCGATGGCGGCGATCTCGTCTTCAGCCTGAAACGTCTTGGCTCCGAACTGGCGGTACTTAGCGATCTCCTGCAGGATGTCGCTGGCCGGTGTGATCGGGTAGGACCCATAGAACAGAGGCCGCTGCGCCAGCTTGGAGGCGGCGATGAAGCCCAGAGCGGTGGCCTCATTGCCAGTGATCTGTCTGTAGAGGCCGGGTGAGAGTTTTGCCGGGCGCACGCGGTAGTGGACGCTGAATAGCTCAATCGTCTCGGCGTAGTGCAGGCCAGCCTGCAGGGCCCGCGTGTTCGCCTCGACGACTTCCGGCCGTGCGGCAAACTTATTGCGGATCCACTCCAGGGTGTGATTCGGCGGGCGATCGTAGAGCCAGAACAGCAAACCCAGGGCGTAGAAGTTCTTGCAACGTTCGGAGAGTTTACGGCTCAGCCCGGTTTCTTCGACCGCCTTGAGCGTGAGGGAAGTCAGCGGCACATCCACGACCCGGAAAGCTTTGAGCGATCCATCCTCCAAAGGGTTGGCCTCGTACCCGGCCTTCTGGAGGTTCTGATCGTTGAAGGCGTCCCGGTTGGTGATGAGAATTCCGCCGGGCTCGAGATCCGCCTGGTTGACGCGCAGGGCCGCCGGGTTCATGGCGACAAGGGCCTGAACCGTATCGCCGGGTGTGCGGATGTCCAGGCTGCTGAAGTGGATCTGGAAACCGCTGACTCCAGCGAGCGTGCCCGCCGGGGCGCGGATCTCGGCCGGGAAATCAGGCAGGGTGGCGAGATCGTTTCCGAGCAGGGCCGTCGTGGTGGTGAACTGCGAACCGGCGACCTGCATGCCGTCGCCGGAATCACCGGCGAAGCGCACCACCGCGCTCTCAATCTCCTCGACGCCGCGTCCGGCAGCGCCCGCGCGCTTACCTGCCGCCTCGGACGGCTCCTCGGCTGCTTGCGATGCGGGTTCGGCCAGTGCCGTACCTGCCCCGGGCTGGCGGCGGCGGACTTTCGAGTTCGATCTTGAAGAACCTCTGTTCTTGTTTCCTGAACTTATCCTTCGGTGGGACATCGGGGTGAGGGGGGTGCCTCCTTCAGGCTCCCTCAGGCTGCGTGGGTTTCTGGTGCAGCCTTGGAGGAAGGTTGTGGACCTCGGCGGGAAAGTGCTCGGCGATGTAGGTGATCACATCGTGCGCGGAAACCAGACCTACGAGCCGTCCGTCTTTGTCCGTCAGTGGCACATGGCGATATCCGCCCTCGGTCATGAGCCGGATCGCCTGCAGCAGAGTATCTTCCGGAGAGAGGGAGCGTGGCGTAGCCGTCATGAGTTGCTCCACCGGAATGGAGCCCTCTATGGTCTCTCCCACAACTTTGTGGAGCACATCCCGTTCGGTAAGAATGCCCAGGAGCTTGTGCTCCCCGCTGCAAACCAGCGCACAGGCGGCGCGGTTCTTGCGCATCATGTCGAGCGCCTGGTTCAGGGGGGTGTCCGGCGGCATGCAGGTCGGCTCCGCGAGCCGCAGATACCGTAGCTTCTCAGTGCGAATGCTCTCTTCGGCGCCCATAACTCCTCCCCAGGCGAAAGCATTATAACAGTTCGGGTCGCCCGCGTCGGGCCGGCCGGCATTCGCTCCGGAGGGAGCGCTCACAGCGATGGTCCGGGGCTGCTCGCGTGCAGCCCCGCCGGCGTAGCCGTTCATGTAGAGAAGTGCCATCCCGGGTTTGCTCGCGCAGAGGTCTCGCCCCTATCTCCGCTCCTGAAGGAATCCAGCCCAGGGCGAGGATGTGGGACGCGGGTTCTCTCT
>JAPUKU010000228.1 GCA_027295505.1 Acidobacteriota bacterium | reverse complement strand
GATGACGCGCCTGTCGGTGAAGACCAGAAGCACCTGGTGATACATGTACGCGAGCCTGCCAAGGCTCAAGGCCTGAAACACTGAAGGCTTCTGAACCGCCTGCGCGGCGTACAGAACGTGCTCGCCGGACTCCAGGAGCCGATCGAGAATGGGAGCCGCCGCCTGCCACAGATCGCAGCGCTTCCTGAGGGCCGCCCCCTTCAAAAAGCGTTCCTCACCCGCGAAGAGCTGCGACGGTGTCGTCTCCTGGAAACCCCTCTCTTCCAGCGGACCGTGATACTCTGGCTCGAATTTTCTAAGGTCCACAGATGTCTGTGTTTGCATGAATTCCGCCTCCGGTGCACCCCTGCCTTCAGGTGCCCATCCGAATATGGATGCCCGGCGGACGGCAGGCAAGCTAACCCGCGTGCGGGCGATCCGGGCCGGCGGGGGTCGACTTGCGTGCTGGAGGCGTCCTATGATGTGCGGGTTTCAAGAAAAGAGCCGAGTTGATCCGGGAGGGCACAAGGGTGTCTCAGGAACGCTGGAAGATCATCGGGGATCCGCCCCGGAAGGTCGCCGACCTTGCACAGGAAGTGGAGGAGGACGGCGGGACCGTTCTCTGCTCCTACCGCGAGCCGATCGGAGACGCCTGGCACCTGTTCGCACTGCTGCCTCTGGACCAGGTCAAGCCCACTCCCTACCAGCGCGATTTGAGCCGGGCGCACGTTGAGAAGCTCAAGAAGGCGATCAGTAAGCTGGACCGTTTCGTCGATCCGCTCGTCGCGGTACGCGCCGGTCGGGGAGAGTACTGGACGCCAAACGGCAACCATCGTCGGGCGGTCCTGGCCAAACTCAAGGCCAAATTCGTGCCCGTGATCCTGATCCCGGATTCCGAGGTGGCGTTCAAGATCCTCGCCCTCAACACGGAGAAGGCGCACAATCTAAAGGAAAAATCGCTCGAGGTGATCCGCATGTACCGCGGACTCATGGAGGAGCAGGGATCGCGGCAGGAGATCAACACCACGTTTGAGTTCGAAGAGGCTTACTACATCACGCTGGGGTTGCTGTACGAGAAGCGTCCGCGCTTCGCGGGCGGAGCGTTCTCGCCCGTTCTGCGTCGCGTGGATGGATTCCTCAAGCAGACACTCCGGAAAGGCTACGACGTGCGGCTGGAGCGGGCGGCCCTGGTCGAGGAAGCGGACGACCTTCTGGCCGAGCGCGTGGCGGAGCTCAAGAAACGCCGCGTCAGGCATCCGTACGTGAAGAACTTTGTCATGGCACGCTGCAATCCGCTCGGCCGGGCGCGCAAGACCCTTCCTTCATTCGACACGGCGCTCAACCGTCTCATCCGGGCGCTAGAAGATTTCGACACCAGCGAGATCTCGTACATGGACGTGTCGCGCGCCAGCCTGGCATAGGGATAAACAGCGGCGGCGGCGATCTAGAGAGATCCGAGCACCTTGTCAAAAACTTTCATGAGGTGATCGGCATTCTCTTTGGAGAAGACCATCGGAGGCCGGATCTTCAGAACATTGCCCTGAAGGCCATCCCATCCGATCAGGACCCCACCATCGCGCATCCGATCCACGATCTCGTGGGCTTCCTCCGCAGCAGGTTCGAGCGTGACGCGGTCACGCACCAGCTCGACTCCCGTGTACAGCCCGGTGCCCCGCACGTCCCCGATGAGCGCGTGACGCGCCGAGAGCTTGCCAATTCCTTCTCGTAAATACGCGCCCACCCGCCTTGCGTTCTCCATGAGCCCCTCGCGCTCGAGCACCTCGAGCGTCGCCATGCCCGCAGCACAGGAGACGGGATTGCCACCTGTGGTGCTGAAGAAGTCACTCTGCTTAGCCAGAGCGGCGACGATCTCCGGTGTCGTGACCACGGCTGCCATCGGATGACCACTGCCGATCGCCTTACCCAACGTGACGATGTCCGGGACAACTCCGTGCGCCTCGAAGCCCCACATGTGATCGCCAGTGCGGCCGAAGCCTGCCTGGACTTCGTCGGCGACGCACAGGCCACCCGCCGCGCGTACTTTCTCGAAGACGGCGGCCAGGTAGCCCTCGGGCGGAAGCATGATTCCACTGCTGCTCAGGATCGAATCGAACATGAACATGGCCAATTCGCGACCACCGGCGCGCAGCGACGCAATGGCAGCGCCGACATCGGCAGCGTAAAGTTCTCCAGCACGCGGTTCATCGCGCCGGTAGCGTCCCCGGTACGTGTCGGGCGGCGGAACGCTCGTGACGTGCGGAGCTCCCGCTGCACCGGGCTGGAGCTCCGAGGGCGACAGGTCGTTCGAGGCATCGGTCACACCATGGTAAGCCCCCTCGACCACGATGGCGCCGTCGTGCCCGGTGTACGCCTTGGCGAGGCGCCAGGCAATATCGTTTGCTTCACTCCCGGATGACAGAAGCGTGCAGATGCGCAGATTCCCGGGAAACGTTGCAGTCAATCGCTCGGCATAGTCGACGATCGACTCGTACAGGTATCGGGTATTGGTGTTGAGCCGTGCAGCCTGATAGGCAATCGCGCTCACCACGGCGGGATGACAGTGGCCGACGTGCGGCACGTTGTTGTAAGCATCAAGGTAGGCACGCCCCGAGGCATCGATGAGCCACGCGCCCCGTGCCCGCACAAAGTGCAGGGGACGGTGATACGAAAGGTTAAGGGCGGGTCCGAGCACAGCGCGGCGCCGCTCGAGGAGGCGTGACAGATCCGGTTCGGGTGGGTTCAGAGCTTCTTCCGGAACGCTGTGGATCAAGGCGGGATCTGGAGGCAGGCCGCAGGCATCCCGGAAGCATCCGTGGACAAAGTCGCTGTTGATCTGGATGAGGCGTTTGAACGCTGCCGAGTAGGGGGGCACGCAGTCGAGAGTCTGGTCCCGGAGATCTGGGAATTTCTTTCCTCGCCAGGATGAGATGGTGATCCCCATCGCCAGCCGTGCCAGCGTCAGGTCGAAGAGCAGTGACAGCTCCAGCTCCGTCAACGGTTCTACGCTGCAATAGCCTCTCACGATCTCCATCGCAGTCGTGATCGGGTCGGGCATGCCCTGCACCGCCTCCGACAGCGCCACTGCCACGTCGCTCACGAGAGCCGTGTGCACCATGTCGCCAAAGTCGATGATCCCCGTGACGCTGTCGTCCTGCACCAGTGTATTTCCGCCGTGCATGTCGTTGTGGATCACCTGAGCTCGCAGGCCCGGCATCTGCGGGAGAATCTGCGCCTCGAAGCGATTAAGCATCTCACCCACCGATTTCCGGAGTGCCGCGTCCTCGATGCAATCCACATGTTCAATGAATCGCGCGGCCTGCTTCACATCCCAGGGCAACACATGCCCTGCGGCGGGATGAAAGAAGCCGCGCAGCGCCTGGCCCAGGCGTGCCGTGGTGGCACCAAGATCGCGCATGAGCTCTGGCGAGTGGGTAGCATTCTGGAGAAGTTCGCCCGGCAGGTAGGTCACGAGACGCACCCTGTAGCCGCGACCGTCAGACCCTTCGACCGTCTGCGCGTTTTCACCGCCGACGGTCTTGAGCATGCGGGGTACCGGCAGGGAGGGATCCTGGCGCTCGATGTGCAGAAGCGCCTGAATCTGGAAGTCGATCACACTCGGGTCCTCGGCCGGGTTCGAGATCTTGAGAACCCGCTCTCGGCCATCCTGCGTCCGGAGGTGGAAGTTTTGATCTCGCTCGCTGCCGAGCGAGTGCGCCGAAGCAGTCACACCGAAGATGTCGTTTGCCACCCTCTCAGCTTCCGTGGTGGAGAAGAATGGGGGCTTCACGGTCATGACATCCATGGATGAGAACTCCCTGTGGCTCATTCGAAAAGCTTCCCAAGGTCTACATTGCCGCCGCTCAGGAGTGCGACGACCTGGCGTCCCCGGAACGGCTCGTTGTGAAAAAGGGCGGCGGCAGTGGCGACTGCACCGGAGGGTTCGACCACGAGCTTGGCTCGCGACAGCAGGAGGTGCATCGCCTCGCGGATCTCGTTCTCGCTGACGCGGATGATGCCCTGCACCACCTCGCGCACGACCGGGAACGGGATCTCCCCGGGTTCGAGTGAGCGCAGGCCGTCTGCGATCGTGTCCGCCGACTCGATGCTCACGATGTTGCCCGCTTCGATCGATCGGGCCCAATCATCCGCGATCTCCGGCTCGACCCCGTAGACCGTAAGCCCGGGGCGATAGGCGCGGGCGGCGGCGCAGATCCCACCCAGGAGTCCGCCGCCACCGACCGGCACCAGCAGCACCTCGACCTTCGGAGCCTGGGCCAGGATCTCGATCAGGGTGGTGCCCTGTCCGAGCAGAATCCGCGGATCTTCATAGCCAGGCACCATGGTAAGGCCACCCTCGCGCGCCAGTACTTCGGCACGAGCCTTGCGCTCCTGGGGAGTCCGGCCCTGCTGGAGCACCTCGGCGCCGTAGGTGCGCGTGGCGGCGAGCTTGACGCCGACAGCATCGTCGGGCATGACCACGACGGCACGGGTGTCGAACATGCGGGCCGCAAGGGCCACCGCCTGGGCGTGGTTCCCCGATGAGTAGGTGATGACACCGCGTTTGCGCTCTTCCTTCGACAGGGTCGACATCATGTAGTAGGCGCCGCGGAACTTGAAGGCACCGGCGCGCTGAAGGTTCTCGCACTTGAGCGACAGATCGCACCCAGCGTGTTCCGACAGCGTTCTACACTGGACCACGGGCGTGCGGTGGGCCACGCCCTCGAGCACGTGGCGGGCTTCCTCGAACGCCCCGCGCCGGTAAACGTTCCAGTCGAGAGTTCCGGAAGGCTGCATCATGAAAGACCCCTTTCACTGGTACCTCTGGAATTCATCTACTTTCCCGGACGTCGCGAGAGGATGCGCATCAGGGAAGCGTCGGGTCGGCCACCGCCGGTCATGTCCCAGCCGCCCCCGACCGCCAGGTGGGAGCCGGTAATCGCCCCCGACTCTTTCGAGGCCAGAAAGGCCACCGCGCGCGCTATTTCATGGGGCTTCACCATGCGACCGAGCGGCGACAGGCGGGTCATGGCTCTCTCCCACTTCGCGCCGAGATGCTTGTTGTCGGTGAGGCCGGGCCCAACGGCGTTGACGGTGATGCCGTTACCGATCTCCTCCAGCGCAAGCGCGCGAGTGAAGGCCAGGAGCGCTTCCTTGGCGGCATGGTACGCTCCGGCCCCCGGAGCCGGCGAGTGGTTTTCGGTACACGATGTGGTGATGTTGACGATCCGCCCCCAGCGCCGCCGTCTCATGCCGGGAAGCGCCGCGCGCATGCACAGGAAGGCAGAATGCAGGTTCGAATCGAAAATTCCCCTCCACTCGTCGATGCTCATGGAGCCGAGGGGTCCTTCCGTGTACTCTCCGACGTTGTTGACCAGTATCTCGATCGGTCCCAGCTCCTTTTTCACCTTACGAAACAGCCGTTGCACCTGGCCCGCGTCCGTGACGTCGGCGCGCACGGCCAGTGCCCGGTGTCCACGGGCATGGATCGAAAAGCAGGTTTTCTGAGCCTCCCTCTTCGTCTGGCGATACGAGAAAGCCACGTTCCATCCCGCGTCGGCCAGCTCCTGGGAGATGGCTCTGCCAATCCCCATGGATCCTCCAGTGACCAGCGCAGTATGGCTCCGTCGGGGTTTTTTCTTGGACATAACTGTCTCCGCTTCTCGAGAAAAGGGCCTGCCGACCCCTCTTTTCCCAGTTCATTCAGCTACTGAATTGGCCGCGTAGCCACGAGTATAGGCAAAACTCAGTACAAGTGGAAGAGTGGGGGGTGTGGGATCATCTGGAAGGATGATAAAATTCGTTAAATTCCCTGGAGGGAGTAGAGGATCCATGAAGAATTTATTGGCAGCGGGGACTCTCTTTTTCAGTCTCCTTCCAATACTCGCGCAGGGAACCCCTGACGGTAAGACCCCAGCCAATGAAGGCGTCTGCAACGATCTGGTTTTGGCTACACCCGGGCTTTACGGACTCTGTGTAGCATTTTGCGAAGCTCAGGATTGCGAGCCAAATTTCTCTGCAATGGACCCCTTTCAGAATTGCCGACCATCGAACCCTAAACTCCTGAAAATCTACAACCGGAGGAAACGACCGAATGATCCTCCGATGCCCTGTTTCCTTCCACAATGCCCTTGCTTCAACGAACAGGAGGTCCGAGAGATCACTCCTCCCTGGAGTGAGAGCCCAGTTGGAGAGTGGATTGGATGCTCCGCCGAAGGCCCTGAGGTGGCTATTTGGCATGACTCACAGCCTATCGGGGCCTGGTGGAGAACGGCGTGGACCAATGAAAACGATCCACAGCGAGGTGATGAATGCTTTTACGACAAGTACTTGGGTGGCCCGTTCCCAGATAACTACGTTGTGCGCTACCATAGCCTACTCCCAGCTAACAATATCATCGCTTGTCGCTCTCTTGTAAAAGATTGGATAGCTGAAAATGGCGGCTGCGAAGGAAACACGGAGCCGCGGAGCGAATAACTCCCGACTCTCTCGCCAAGAGCTTACTTCCGTGAGGGACTGGGCGCGGCTCGGCTTCGCCAGAAGAAGTAGACGGGCAGGCCGCTCAGGATGATGAGCAACCCCCAGCCGGCGTTGACCGGTTTCATGATCAGAAGGTTGATCACCACGGCCGCGGCCAGTACGACGTAGACGATCTGCAGCCACGGATAGAATGGTGCCTTTACCGGACGCGGCTGATCCGGACGCGTGCGGCGCAGCACAAAGATGCCGGCGATCAGCATGATGTAGAAGATCAGGGCGCCGAAGATCAGGTACTCGAGCAGATCGCTGTAGGTGCCGGAGAGCGTGAGCAGCGAAGCCCAGACCCCCTGGGCAATGAGACCGCTCGCCGGAACCGCCCTGCGGTTGAGAGTTCCGATCTGGCGGAAGAAGAGCTTGTCGCGAGCCATGGCAAAATAGAGCCGCGGTCCGGAGAGGATCAGGCCGTTGTTGCAGCCGAAGGTCGAGATCATGAGCGCCACCGCCATGAACAGCGCTCCCGTTCCGCCGAACAGCACTTCGATCGCCGCCACGCCCACCCGGTCTCCCGACGCGTGCTGGATGCCACGCTCGATCACCGTGGCTCCCATCTCCGATCCCCAGAGCGGCAAAACCGAGAGGTAGCTGACGTTGGTCAGAATGTAAAGCCCCGAGACCAGGACCGTTCCCAACAGAAGCGCCCTGGGCAGCGTGCGCTCGGGTTGCTTGATTTCCTCGCCAGCGAAGGTGATGTTGTTCCAGGCGTCGGTGGAGAACAGCGGACCCACCAGCGCCACCCCGAGCAGCGATAGCAGCGCCACCTCGAACGGCTCCCGTCCCCAGAAGTGGCCGGATGTGAAGTTCGCGGTCACCGCCTCCGCAGTGCGTCCGGCCAGGAGCGGGATAAGGACCAGCACGGCCAGGCCACCGATCTTCGTCATCGTGAACAGGTTCTGGACGATCTTGGCGCTGTGCACGCCGCGAAGGTTGATCCATGTCAGCACCGCGATCGAGAGAATGGCTACCAGGCGCTGGGTCGTGAACGAAACGTCGCGATCCCCCAGCATGAGTGGAATGATGCGGGATTCAGCCGAGATCCAGGGCACCAGCACGCCAAAGAACTTCGAGAAGGCCACGGCCACCGCGGCGATCGTCCCCGCCTGTATGACGAGGAAAAGCGTCCACCCGTAGAGGAAGCCCCACATTCTGCCGTACGCTTCACGCAGGTAGACGTACTGCCCCCCGGCGTGTGGGTACATCGAGGCCAGCTCCCCTGCGGAAATGGCCCCGACCACCGCCAGGAACCCTCCGATCACCCAGGCCATGAGAAGCCAGCCCGGGGAGGCCACGGTCCGGGCCACCTCGGGAGCCACCATGAAGATTCCCGATCCGATCATCGACCCCACCACGATCATCGTGGCGTCGAACGTGCTCAGGTCCCGGACGAAGCGAGTGGCCCGGCCGGCAACGCTTTCAGCTGTGCCGCTGCTCATCTTCGTCTTCACCTTGCGCCACTCAGCCGTCCAGGGTCCGCGCGCGCAGCGTCGCCTTCATCCTGCGGACGAAGGTTTCGGCCTCGCGGGTTCTCACCCGGCAGGCTTCCGGGGTGTCGAGCACTAGCTCGCGCTGCTCGGGACGGTGACCGGCGGGCCGATAGATGCGCTGGGCGCGGGCCCATTCGAGAATGTCGGCGTAAAAACGCTTGAAGCCCTCGCCGTGATCGAAGTGCCGCAGGTGCGCCAGCTCGTGGCACACCGTGTTGACGAGACTCGAGTATCGAAGCGGCTTCAGGTACACGGCGTGGTTGAGGCGGATCTTGATGGTGCCG
>JAPUKU010000227.1 GCA_027295505.1 Acidobacteriota bacterium | reverse complement strand
GAATGCTGCACGAGCTGGCACGCCCGTTGCTCTAGGAGAGTGCTGTGAATGCAAGAGCAGATATCTGGGGGGTGAGCATGAGAGAGAAAAGAAACACGGCCAGGCTGGCCCGATCGACTGCCATCGTGATCGAGAAGCTCGAGGCAAGGGACTCACCATCCATCCTCTGGTTTTCCAATCACGTGCTCTGAGGCGGGTACGTAGAGAGGGCGGCACCCGGGTGTTTTTGGGGGGTGACCTGACGGCGGCCGGTGGGGGCCGCCGTCGCACTTTTTAGGAAGCAGGCAGAGGATGGGAAGCAAAGGACATCACAGGAAACTCGCCGCGGCAGCCGGCGAACCCGCTCCCCCCAGGGGCCCCCGGCCGGTTTCAGAGCAGTCTCCGGCCGGGGTGCCCACGTCTGCGAGGGATCTTCCCCGCCTGCGGGGCGACCTGCGCTGGAGCCGGCGCGAGGTGCGCGGGCAAGAAGTCTGGTTCGTCAACGACCCGCAGCGGCGCACCTACTTCCGGTTCTCCCCGGCGGTCGCCTACGTCCTGAGGCAGCTCGAGACGGCCGACAGCCGCGAGGCTCTGTCCGGCTACTTCGAGAAGGAGTTTGGGGAGGCACTGCCGGCAGATGACCTGGATGCGATCCTGTCCCAGGCTTCCGAAGCGGGTCTCCTGGAAGAGGCTTCCGCTGAGCCGGCCGGTGAAGGGGGCTCTCGTGAACCCGGTGCTACTTCCACGGACGATAGGGAGGGAAGCCTTCTGGGCCGCATGCTTCACATGCGGCTGGGAGCCTTCGACCCGAGCCGGCTCCTAGGCTGGCTGGATGAGCGCCTGAGTCTCCTGTTCACGCCAGCCGCTCGGGTGGCGTGGGCCGGGCTGGTGTTCGCCGCGCTCGCCGTGGCGGTCTCGAACATCGAGGTCATCATGGCGGAAGCTGTGCCGCTTCTCCAGTGGCAGACGTTCTTCCTCCTGCTTCCCGTGCTGCTCTTCGTCACCGTGCTTCACGAGTTCGGACACGGCCTGGCCTGCAGGCACTCGGGCGGCGAGGTCCATGAGATGGGCTTCCTGCTCATCTTCTTCCAGCCCGCCATGTACTGCGACATCAGCGACGCCTGGATGCTGGACCGCCGCTCCCGCCTGTGGAGCATCGCCGGCGGGTTGTGGGTGCAGTTCGCGGTCTGGTCGGTGGCGGTCCTCGTGTGGCGCGTCACGGCCCCGGGGACGATGGTCCACGCGGCTGCCCTGCTGGTGGTCGCGGTGGCCGCTGTGGGTGGGCTTCTGAACGTCATTCCGTTCATCAAGCTGGACGGTTACTTCTTCCTGAGCGACTGGCTGGAGATCCCGAACCTGCGGCCCCGCTCCTTCGCGCACCTGCGCCGCTCGATCCTGCGCGCGCTGGGTGCGGCCGAGGCCGAGGACGGAGACGAGGAGGCGCCGCTGCCGCCCGCGAGCTCCCGTGAGGCTCGGACTTTCTGGATTTATGGCGTTCTGGCCACCACGATATCCGGAACGCTTTTGTTATACTTGCTGCTCATCGTCCATGGTTTTGTGGCCCGGCAGTTCGGGGTTGGCTGTGTGGTAGCACTGTGGCTGGCGGTGTTCGCATTAATCGGGCCTTCACTGGGCAAGGTGATGCGGCCGCTGGCGCGTGCGTGGGCTCAAGTGCTGAGACGTCCTCGTCTATCGCGTTCTTCGATCGTTCTCCTCGTTATCTCGGGGGTGCTGGCGGCTCTCTTCCTGGTGCGCTGGGAGCTTCGCATCAGCGCTGACGTGCGTTTCGAGCCGCTGCAGCGCGCGGTGGTGCGCAGCGAGGTCGAGGGGATCATCGACCATGTTGCGGTGCGCGAGGGCCAGGAGGTGGCTCAGGGAGATCTTCTCTTCGAGTTCTCTGCCCGCGAGTCGCGTGCCACCCTGGAGCAGGCCGAGGCGGAGCTGCAGAAGGCAGGCGCTGAGCTGACGCTGCTGAGGCGCGGCAGCCGCCAGGAAGAGATTCGTAACGCCGAGAGCCGCCTCGAGAAGGTGCTGACCCGTGAAGAGTATGCCAGCCGCGATCACCGGAAAGCCCGCGATCTGTTCGATCAGAAGATCGTGTCGCTCAGGGATCTGCTGGCGGCCGAGGAGACGCTCGCGGTCCGTCGGAAAGAGGTCAAGGAAGCCCGCGGCCAGGTCGATCTGCTGCGTGCCGGCAGCCGGCCCGAGGAGATCGAGCGCATGGCCGCCGAGGTGGCGCGCCTGGAAAGTGTGGTGCGCGTGGCGCGGGAGAACCTGGAGCGCGGGCACGTGCGCGCCCCGATCGCCGGGCGCGTGGTGACGCCTCACCTGGAGCTCAAGGATGGGCTCAAGGTCGAGCGCGGCGACGCCCTGTGCGAGATCGTCGATGCTCGGCGACTGAGAGCACAGATCGAGATTCCGGAAGCGGAGGCTGCCGAGGTGCGGGTGGGGCAGAAGGTCAAGATCAAGGCGCGCGGGTACCCGGGACGTTCATTCTGGGGCGAGGTGGTGTCTATCGCCTCGGCGGCGCAGGCCGCCCCGGACGCCCAGAGGGCCTCCTTCCTGCCGGCTCCGCAAAGCCGCATCCAGGTCCACACGGAGGTGGACAACGTGGAGGGGCTCCTCAAGCCCGGGATGACCGGAAACGGAAAGATTTACTGTGGGAAAAAGACCCTGGCGGACCTGCTGACCCGGCGCCTCGTGCGCTACGTGCG
>JAPUKU010000226.1 GCA_027295505.1 Acidobacteriota bacterium | reverse complement strand
CAGGGTACAGGAGGGCCCTGCCCGTGCGTGGAATGAACGCGATGAAGGCACCCGCCTCCAGTTCCCGGCTAGAGGTAGATTCTCGCGCCCCAGAATGTGGGAAGAAGACCACGGTTTGAAACGGGGGCGGGCTGTTCCGGGCAGGAACAGATGTGCGATGACCCTCTCATCGTGGTCTCCATAGGCGGCCCGGAAGCTGAGGATTTCGCGCCGCCAGTGGGGATGGCTGTCGTCGACCACATCGATCCTCGCATCCAGGTCAGAGGGGTCATACGCGTAAAGACCTCGATAGATCTCGAACGTTGCGTCGTCAACAGGCGCCTCGAGGTTGAAATCATAGACGGGCTCTTTGATGGCTCGGGTCAAGACAGGTTCCAGTGGATTGGCGGTTTGAATGCAACGCAGTCCGTTCTTGGGCGAGCGGTCGAAGGGGGACGCCGCATCGGAATCCCTGAACTTGTAGGGTGGATCGTTCCACGCACCTCCGAGGACGTACCGGCGATCACCGACCGCGTTTGCGGCCCATTCCCGGACATTGCCCGCCATGTCGTACGTGCCGTAGGGACCCAGGCCGGTGGATCTCCCCGCCGGAGCGGGACCGTCGTGCCGGTTGTCGATGTTGCTGACCGCCAGGATGTCGGAGAAGACACTCATGTCGGCCGCGTTGTACCAGTGGAACACAGTGGGGAGACTCTTGCCAGCAAACGCCGCATAGGCGGCGGCTTCGTACCAGCTGACGCCCGTCACCGGAAGATCGGCCGCGCCTTCGGGATGGCTTCCGAGCTCCCACGTCGCGGGTCCTGGCCGCCTGGTGCTGTCTCGAAAGCGGGCCATGGCATTTTCCCAGGAGATCTCCCGCTCATCAACGACGAAGGGATGCTGCCAGTACTCCCGCTTTAGGTAACCGCCAGCTTCGACGAACTGCCGGTACGCTTCGTTTGTCACCTCGTAGCGGTCGATCCAGAACTCCTCGAGCTGTACCTGCGGGCTCTTGCCGAACCGCGAGGGCCCGGCCGGTACCCGGACCATTCCCTCAGGACCGGCTCCGTGGGGCTCGAGCTGGAAACGCAGTTCGCGCGAACCAAACTCCGAGCGCTCGGAAGGCTCGAAGCCGTCCTTCTCGAAGCGGAATCGCAGGAGGCCCGCGGGCAGGAGGATATCTTTCAGGGGAGACGTTCCCAGGTCCTCCCATGCCCCCTCGATGTCCCGATACACCCTCATGTAAATGCTCGCGCCCAGCGGAGTTGTGTGGATCGAAGCAGGTACCGAGACCGCGTTCAACAGGAATCGCAGCTGCGGATCGTCGGGGATAATCCGCACGGACCTGCGGGCGAGCTTCAGGGCGGCGGAGTATTCCCCGTTCTCGGAGAGGCGGGCGATCTCGGGGAGGGCCACGGTGCGCGCCCACCGTGCGCGGGAGCTGTGCACAAAGAACCAGGTGCCGGCTGCAAACGCCGCCACCAGCAGGACAAGACCGGCAACAGCAAACCGAGGGCGCCGCAGAACGGCTCGGAGACCAACCCCGGAGGCGGCGAGCTTCAGCTGGCACGCAGCCAGGCTTTTCGACAGCTCGCTGGCCGAGGCGTAGCGCGATTCCGGATTCTTTTCCAGACAGCGGAAGAGAATTCGCTCCAAATCGTGAGGCATCTCACCGCGAACCAGGTTCAGCGCTGGAGGCGGATCGCGCACGATGGCGATGAGCATCGACGTTCTCGATTTCCCCATGAAAGGCCGCTGCCCGGTGAGCATTTCGTAAAGCACCGTACCGAAAGAAAAAATATCGGAGCGCACATCTACAGGCTTTCCCTCTGCTTGTTCGGGAGACATGTACGCTGCCGTGCCAAAGATTTTTCCCTCACGGGTCAGCTCACCTGAGATGGTCTGGAGTTTGCTGAGCTCCTCGGTGCCTGCCCCCGCATGCACCTCCAGCAGCTTGGCAAGGCCGAAGTCGAGGATCTTGGCGTGGCCGTCGGAGTCGACGATGACATTGTCCGGCTTCAAGTCTCGGTGGATGACACCGGCCTGGTGAGCCTTCGCAAGTCCCTCGGCCATTTCAGTGGCGATGCGCAGGGCGCTCTGGATCGGCATGGGCTTGCCCGCGATGAGCGCGCGCAGGGTCTTACCTTCCACCAGCTCCATGGCGATGAAGACGACGCCTTCAACTTCGTCCACCTCATGGATAGTGGCAATGTTGGAATGGGTGACAGCGGCGGCCGCGCGTGCCTCCCGCAGAAACCTCAGGCGGCGCTCCTCGTTGCCCACTAGCTCCGGCGGCAAGACTTTGAGCGCCACTTGCCTGCGTAGCTTCGTGTCCTCGGCGCGGTAGACCACACCCATTCCCCCCTCACCGATCTTCTCGATGATGCGAAAGTGTGAGAGGGTGCGGCCGATCACGTCGGGACTCCTCGAACTTGTCTGTCGCTTCCGATCATTTCTTCAGATCCGCGGCCCAGTTGATGACGACAGTGATGGGAGATACCCCTGCCTGCTCCCGAGAGACACTGGCCAGGAAGCGCTGGCCGTCGGGCGCGATATCGTACGGCCATCCCTGAAATCGTGAGAAGCTGACTTGGAACAGCGGCTCGACCTTCCCGACCTTCAGCGATCTCTCTCCAGGCTCGAGCCGCGCCACCGTGAGCGTGTTTTTTGTATCCAGGTAGAACAGTTCCTTGGAGTCCGGTCCCCACCGAGGCTTCGTGCCGCCAGAAGTCGAGATCTGCCACTTGCCGCCCCTCAGCGGGAACGGCCGGACATAAACCTCCTCGGCTCCCGACTCGTTCGATGTATAGGCAAGCCACCGGCCATCTGGAGACACCTGTGGCCAGTTTTCATCTGATGGAGTCTGAATCAGCGGTGTCAGCTCGGCATCCTCGGACAGGGAGAGGAGATAGATGTCCCAGTTTGTGCTCCCCCCCGGATCAATTCCAACGCAAACGAGATGCCGGCCGTCGGGAGACCAGCTTTCACA
>JAPUKU010000225.1 GCA_027295505.1 Acidobacteriota bacterium | reverse complement strand
CGAGCCAGAGATTCCCCCTTTTCCTGCTAAAGCCCGTAGTTTAGCGGCGTTTTACGGATCAGCCCCGGAAGCCGAAATGCGGTTTCCGGGGCTTTTCCGTACCTCAACAGCCCCAGCAACAGCCCCAGCTCGACCCGGGCTACTTTAGGATGAAGGGGCGCCTACGTCGCACCCCAGCTCAAGCCTGCTCACCGGGAATCGGTCCTCGGGCCTACCTCTCTGAGTCGGTCCGTCACCACCTGCTTGCAAAGCATCTGCGGTCACCCCCGATTTCAGCAAGAAATGCGTACTTTCGCGGCAAAGTCTGCATGGGGTGCGGACCTTCCTGCTGCTTTCCGCACTCATTACGGAGTTGAACCTGGAGAGGGAACATGGAGAGCGATCAGTGCAAACGCTGGTGGCCAGCGAAAGCGGCTCCCCGTCGAAACGGCAGAAAGCCAACCGCGAGCATCCACATGAGCAACACGGCTCCCGAAGGCATCGTGAGACTCATTGCCAGGCTGGAGAAGCCGGTATAGGCCGTCGCCACGCCGCCAGCCACGCTTCCGGCGCCTCCTACTACCGCTAGCCATCCCAGCCAGGACGGAAATCTCGACGACCTCAGCAAACCCACTCCAAAAAGGACGAAGGTTAGGCCGGAAACGAGAGCGAAAACGGCGGCACCGCCGATCTCCACCTGACGAACGGCGTAGGCGGACCAGAGGGCGCGGGCCTGTTCCTCTGCTGATGCTCCGTCCCAAGCGTCGACGACCCTAATCAGCGCGATTCCGTCCACCGCCTGCAGGAACGTGGCGACGGCCGCCATCAAGATTGCACCTCCCGCAGCCAGATTCGGCAGCGCATCTCGTTTCCGCTGCCCAAGCTGGCCGGACAGGACTATCAGCCCTGCCGCGATGAGCAGAACGCCAAGGAGCTGCCCGAGATGGCTTGCGATCCAGAGCCGATCTCCAGCGTATTCCGCAAAAGCAGCGACTGAGTCGTTCGGATCGGCACCCATGGGATGAAGTAGGGTCCCTAGGAGCAGCAGCAGAGCGCCGCCGATTAGAAGGAGTCCCCCAGTGCGGGAACCCTCTTCACTCATAGGGATCCTCCTTCGACCGCATGTGAAGTCGCCACCACTCCTCCGCCCGCTCCCGGTTCCACTCTTGATCCAAACCGCAGCCTGCGAGCTGGCTATCGAGCCCGCCGGCGCTTTGGGGTCGGTTTGCCGGGTCCTTCTCGAGACAGGATAGAATCACGCGCTCCAGCGATTCGGGAACGTCGATCTCGGTCCGCATGGAGGGAGGAACCGGCTGGGCCTGTACGTGCTGAACGACCGTCGAGAGCGGGGTGTCTCCCTCGAACACCGGCTGGCCGGTGAGGAGCCAGTAGCCCACGCACCCGAGCGCGTAGAGGTCGGCTCGGCCATCGACTCCAGTGCCCATGGCCGTTTCCGGCGCCATGAAGGCCGGCGTGCCGGTCAAGGCGCCTGCCTCGGTGAGCTCGGTTGCGCCCGGCTGAGAGTCCTCGCTCGCCTTCACCAGACCGAAATCGAGTACCTTGACGAAATCGTGATCCGGTCCGAGACGGCAGGCGAAGATGTTGGCCGGTTTGATGTCGCGGTGGATCATGCCGCGGTCATGCGCCTCGCCGAGTGAGTGGCACACCTGGCGCAGCAGGTAGACAGCTCTCCCCGCCGAAACGGGACCGAACCGTTCAACGAGCTCCTTCAGGTTCAGTCCGTCGAGAAGCTCCATGACGTAGTAGAACGAACCTTCTTCGGTCACCCCGAAGTCGTATAGATCGATCGTGTGCGTCGAGCGGAGAGTGGCCGTCGCCTGGGCCTCCCGCTCGAAGCGGCGGACGACCGCCCGGCGGCTTCCTCCGTCCATTCCCAGCATTTCAGGCCGGATCAGCTTGATGGCGGCTGGGCGCGCCAGCATCCGATGCTTCGCTAGCCAAACCTCACCCATGCCTCCCATGCCCAGGCGCTCGCCGAGCTCGTAGCTCCCGATCTCCTGGGCCTTCTTCAGGTGCCTTCCGAACCGGTAGATCCCGCGAGAGATGAGGAACGCGATGCCGGCGCACAGATAAGTCGTCGATGCGTAGTATGCCAGAAACGCGCCCACCGGCACATCGAGGCTCGTGGCCCCGACGGACTTCGAGAGAATAACGATCAACGGCCCTGCCGAGGCTGCCGCGAGGGCTGCTAGCAGGGCCTTGCCGGGGGTGTTCGGCGCGATCAGAGGAAAGATGATGATCCAGACGCACTCCCACGGGATCCCGGTGAGGGCGGACCTGCTGTTCGCCTTCTCCAGCCAGGCGTCAAAGCTGCCCGCAGCTGGAAAGATGCCCCATACGTTCGCGACGGCGATGCCGAACGCGCCCGCAACCTCGAAGATGAGTCCCAAGTCCAGGAGGACGTCGGGTCGGACCCTCGCGTATCGGGAGATCAAGTAGACGGCGAGTCCCAGGAGGATCGAGACGGTCGCAACCACCGTCGACAACTGGCTCAGGAAGGTGCTCAGAGGCATCCAACGCCCGAGGGCATAGGCCCCGAAGTAGGCGAGCGAGTATACCGCAGCGTAGAGTAAGGCCGCGTGCCCCAGACGCACCGAGGCCTCCCGGAGGAGGGCCGGCGGGAGAACGCTGCCCGACCTCGGGAAGAGCCCAGGCCCCGGAGTAGGCGTGGTGCTGGCCTTATGAAGGCGGGTGTGTTGCTTCATCCTGGAAACACGAACATCCCTTTCACGATGCCCCCTGGCGTATGCCTCGCCGGATACGCCCAAGTTACTGCCTCTTAGTCATTTCCGAAAAGAAAGGCGAGGTGCACGCGACGGTTGAGAAAGTAATTACTATTCGCTCCAAGCTCGCGAACGGGTCGTAGTCGTTCTCGGGGCCGCCCCTTAGCGCATCTGGCCCCTCCACGCTCCTGATCTCGTCCTCGTAAGACCGTACGCCATCGAGGGTACAAGTCACCTGCACCTGATCGTCGACTACGGACTACGCGTGCTCGGGCTCTGGTCTCTTCTTGAGCAACTCTCGGAAAACCAAGAAGTGTGTCACGAGCAACGCGGGCACGATGACCGTCGGGATGAAGTACGTGGCCCCGAAGTCGGCCGCCGGCGTGAGACGCAATCCCGTGTAGACCGCGTTCAGCAAATCGAGCGTTCCCCAGACGTTGAAGATCCACACAAGTAGGAGCGTGCCCGGCAAGCCTAGCCGGAGCGCGAGGACAGCACCCAGAGCGAGTAGAGCCGCAATCAGGTCTCCATAGGCGGCGGGATTTGCAAAGGCGGGATCTAGCGCGGTCGCCGTAACGCCTGGGAGTAGGAACGCGAGCCCGATGTAGCGGAACCCGTGAAACAGCAGGATTGGCGAAAGGGCCGCTGGCCGCGACACCGAGTCCATCCACGGCACGAGATACCATTTCGCTATCAGGCCGTAGGTGAACAGAGCGAGAGCCATGCTGATCGGCAAGATGAAGTCGGTCATGAGCACCTCCACTTAGCAATGAGACTGCCTGTTGCCAGGAAAGCTCTTCAGATCCCGTTCGTCAACCCAACGGATGCCGCCCCTTTCTGCACCTAGCCCCTCCACGCTCCTGATCTCGTCCTCGTAGAGCAGCATCCATACGGCACCAACAGAGGTTCTCCCGACTTGCGGCGGCCTGCTCCTCGACAGAAGGTGCACAGATCGAGGGCGTA